>JBAQYC010000155.1:0-4904 GCA_049299835.1 Candidatus Cryosericum sp.
ATCGTGAGCTCCATTCCCGCTGCTCCTTTCATGTCCCAAGGACCAGCAGTATTCTGTCACCCTTCAGATACTTTTTTTCATGAGTTCACGGAATCATTTCAGATACATAATAGATGAGTCGATGCGCTGGTCTAGCAAAAACAGGGGTGTCTGCTACACTACGAACATGCCTCTGTCCTGAGGCTGTGCTGATTCGACCGCGTCAACCCAGGACCGAGGCATTTGTCTGTATCCGGGGAAGTTGGCTGAGGCGGCTGGAGTCGAACCAGCAATTCATGGCTCCAAAGGCCACTGTCCTACCATTAGACGACGCCCCAACATGCGGCTTTGCTGCAGTATTCTAGTGCTGCCTCGGGTGCTGTCAAGGAGAGCGAGGCGATGAATCGTTGACAATGACGGATCATGACGAAAGTACATTCCCGTCAGGAAACACACTGCCGACGCTGGAGCAGTCTGACGCCCTCAAGCTCGTCGCCGTTATTTCCATGACCATCGACCACGTGGGAGCCATCCTGCTGCCACAGGCAGGCTGGCTTCGCATCATCGGACGCGTGGCCTTTCCCCTCTTCGCCTACCAGCTTGCCATCGGCTATCTGCACACCCGCAACCTCCCGCGCTACGTACTCAGGCTTGCCGTCTGGGGTCTGATCACCCAGCCGATCTACATGATCGCGTTCGATGTGCGCCCGTGGACCCTCAACATTTTTGGCATGCTGCTCCTGGGACTGCTGGCTATCTGGGGGTGGGATCGCCGGAAGTGGTGGGCGATCGCCCTTGCGCTGGGCATCGCTGCCATACAACTCTGGCTGCCCGCCGTGGGTCCGGATTACGGTCTCTATGGCGTTCTGCTCTGCCTGGTCAGCTTCGTGCTGTCTCGACACAGAGCGCAACTCGTTGTCGGTCACGCACTGCTGCACTGGCTCGCCGGGATCATGTTCTGGCCGTCTCAGGTCTACGCGGTGGCCAGCATCCCGTTCATCCTCTGGCCGCCCCGACTGCACCTTGGCCGTCTGTCACGACTGTTCTACGCATATTACCCGGCTCACCTGGCTCTTCTCGTCCTGATCCGCCTTCTGCTGATGCGTTGAAGGCATTGTTCGAGCGCGGGCCTGTCCTATACTGATAGACGGCACCTGGAGGCAACCGTGAATCGCAAACGCATGCGCACATTCGTCACCATTCTCATCGTCCTCGCCCTCGTCAGCGGAGGCATGGTAACACTTATCTCCACTCTGCGCGGAACGACCGTGGACGAGCCCATCACTATGCTCCCCGGTGTTACCCTCAGTCCGCAGGATCTGCAGGAAGTGGGTCTGGGGACGGCCGCTGATGTCCAGTACGCAGGGAAGACGTTTGTGTTCTTCGCCGACAGTTCGGGCAGTGAACTTGCCGGGGCAAAGAACGGCATGATCATCAATTTTCACAGCGGCTCCGTCACATTTCTCGGAGGGCAGTTTTCACAGTACAGCAGCCCCACGACCCGTGACCAGGCATACGCCTGGTACCGAGACAAGGTGGCCAGCACCGGGCTGGCCGACGACAAGGGAACCGCGGTCGTCGGGGACGCCTCGGCACGGTACTCCGACCCGGACGTAGCCGCCCTGCTCGTGCGAAAGAACGAGACGGTGTTTACGCTCCTTTACACATTGACTACTGCTGCCACAAACGATACGCCTCGACCGGTCATCGCTCTCGAAGCACTCGCCCGCCTGCTGGCCTCGCGCTTCTAGACTCTGCCCCTTGTAGCAGCTGCATTCCTCGCCCGACCGTATGGCGAGGCCGGCCGAGAGCGTCCTGGCCGGCCAACGAGGAACGACCCGTCCAGCGTCTACTGAGGCTGCTTGTCCTCGGGTTTCGGCTGTTCCGTGGGGAAGATCGTCTCCATTTTCTTCTCCACCGGAGGAACGACCGGCGTGGTGTTCCATCTCTGGGTCGGGCCATCACGGTCAGACCATTTCTGCTCCCGCTCGATGTGCCGCTGTTCGCGTTCGGCACGCCTTGAGCTGCGTTCGCCGGGTGTACCCGCGAAGATGATGATGATACCTGATGCCAGCAGAACAACGCCGGGAACCCAGGCCGCGATCCGGCTCAGTCCAAATCCCTCGAACCCAAGCCAGCTCTCGAAGGCAAAACCGAGCACGAGGAACATGATGGTGCCGAACACGAATCCGCCAAAGCTGTCACGCACGTGTCGCCAGTTCGCGTGTACGGTCCCGTGGATGATTCCCGCAAGTCCGCCTGCAGCGGGAAAAACGAGTGCCCAGGCGTACGCCCAGCTCTCCCACGTGCCAGTGACCTCCTGGTACCAGAGAAGAGTGCCAACCGCTGCGGCCACCAGTCCCAATCCGGACAGACCCTCGCCTGCGTGGTCCGGCAGAATCAGGCCGACGACGAACAACGCCAGTCCTGGGATGATGATGCGCAATGGCCATGACAGATCGGCCCAGCGCCCTGGAAGCCAGCTCATGTCGATATGAATGTACTGCAATGCAAGAATGACGATGCCGACGACGATCAGCAGGATGCCGAGGTTCGCTATCGAAGAACGGGTCTTGCGAGTGTCCTGATTAGCCATATCTGCTCCTTACCACATAGCCGGTCTTCCGGGAACACTGACCGACTGTCCACTTCGTTTACGTCGACACCCCCACGAAGGTTACGGCGCATCCGCCACCTCGCACTGCCCTCCGGCATCGCTGACGGCTCCTCGTCTGCGCGCCATCCAGATGAATGGAAGGGCCAGGGTCTGCAGTGCTCCGCCGAGAACCCAGGCTGCGGGGATGGAGACGGCGCGCGACACGACCCCGAGCCCCAGCTGCCCGACCGTGCCACCAGCCTCGCCGAAGAGCGAATTGAGTGAGATGAGGGTCGCCCTCTCCCGGGAAGGGATACAGGCGTTCAGCCATGCCATTCGCACAGGGCCTGCGATCCCGTCCAGAAGACATGCCAGGACGTAGAGCGGGACCGCGACCCAGAACACGCGGACGAGTCCGGCCACCACGACACAGACAGTCCCTCCAGCGGCCGTCCAGAGGAGGACGCTCGACCTGCGCGGTCCCCGGGCCATGACCGGTCGCACCAGCGCGCCTCCCAGCGCACCGGCCAGGCCGATCGTTGCGGCAATGATACCTGCGACCCACACGGCATCGCGTCCCAGCAGGTCAAGGAAGTACCGCTGCCACGAGTAGAACCCGTACATGCCAAACAGGCCTTGTACGCAACCAGCCAGCATGAGTGACCGGACGAGAGGACTGCGCAGACCGTAGGAGAGGCCCACAGCAGCAACCCTGCGCACTTCACCCCCGACACTGGACCACCGCAGCCGCCTGCGCTCGAACCCAAGATCGGGCATCGAAACAATACCGAGGATAAGTGCCGGCACCAGCAGGACCGTACGTCCGACATACGGCAGCCACAGACCAGCCTGGCCCAGTGCTCCGCCTACCGTGGTCCCGATGACCATGGATATGCCAAACACGACACCTGCCCGGGCGAAGACAGTTTCCGTCCGCAGTGTCGACCCCGTCGCTCGCAGTGCATCGACCATCCACGCATCGACTGCCCCGGTGTAGAAGGTGAACCCGATCCCCAGCAGGACCGACGCAAGACAGAACGCAAGGATCCCGCCCCTGGAAGCGCCGACCCACATGTACAGGATCGTCGCGACCATGATGATGGATACAGACAGCAGGTAGCTGGTGCGCCGTCCCCAGGTATCGGCCACGACGCCGGTCGGTATTTCGAAAAGGACTTGCGCGATGGTGAACGCGGCGTTCGCAACCATCACACCCAGGATATCCAGCCCGGCATGCATAAGGAACAGTGTGTTGACGCCCCAGATGAGTGACTGCGCGAGCGTCGTCAGCGTCGTGACCGCGAGGTATGTCCGGACGATACTTCGCTCCGAGACGGCGCCGTTTGTCACGGACGCTCCAGTTCGACCGCCAGAAAGTGACAACCGTCATGTTCGGTGACGGCGCCGGTGACCATCCTCAGCGCAAAAGAGAATGAGGGGGCGTTTGTCACAACGGTATGCAGTTCGCCTCCTTCGCCGGTGGGGTCACACCCGGCGGCCATGAGCTCCCCGATGCAGGCCTCATCAAGCTCGCGGCCCAGAAAGGCCTGACTGACGGCTGTGTCTCGTGTTGTCACAATGACGGCGTGAAGAGCATGTTTCCGCTGCGACGCCAGGACGGCGTCGCCGCGAAGTTCCCAGAGCGGAAGATGCGCCGTCATGCCAGCCGTGTTCATGATCCGCTTGACCCATTCGCGGTGCGCCACCCACTCCGGGTGACCCGCGACGGTCATGTCCCCGAACACGCCGTCGGTGATCCCCATACGCCGGATCTCCGCCAACCCATCCGTGAATGCGGCCTCGTACGTTGCCCAGGACGCACGGCGAACGACGAGCGGTAACCCGAGCGCATCTGCCTGGACCTGCAGGGAAGCGAGTGTCAGGCCGTGCGAGTGAGACCGGACCCCGGCCTCATCCATGACAGTGAACAGCGCGGCCGGCCGCGCATCAGCCTCTGCACTGAGCTCAAGCGCCAGGCAGCAGTCCTTGCCTCCGCTCCAGGAACAGAAGAATGGGGTCTCCGGTTCCAGGAAACTCGGCCGTGGGATGCTCATGTTGCCTTTCCCGCTGTCAGCCGCTTGCGCATCACCGTGATGCCGGCCTTTGGACCCTCCGCCACCATGAATCCGTGACGTTCGAACATGGCACGTGTTCCGGTATAGATGAAGGCATCCGGCTGTGCGCCGCCACGTGTATCCTTGGGACAGGCCTCGACGACCTCGGCTCCTTCACCTTCCATCAGCTTCAGCGATTCTGTCAGCAGCAGATCGGCCACACCGCGGCGGCGCCACGCTCGCTGGACAAAGAAACAGCCGACAAACCAGACGCC
>JBAQYC010000156.1:0-5660 GCA_049299835.1 Candidatus Cryosericum sp.
GTGGTAAGTTGGTTGGAGCAAGAAAGTCGAAACCTTCTCATCTAACACACATGTTATCTTAGCGAGTTCATTCCGGATCGCAAGAGCCGGTTCCGCACACACTCGTTCACAATCGGAGCGAAATAAAGAACGACACCGAGGACCGATCTCCAGCGCGGAGTGCCTTGGACAATGACATCTTCTCCACTCTCCAGCGACCAACCTGTTGCAAAAGCGGCAAGGTAGCATACCATTAACTTGCAGGCCTACTCGGCGCGCTTGTGGAGCGTCGATACCGATGGCCGCCGGCGACTCAGGGGGCACGAAATGGAGCTACGTGGAACGCTCAGGGACTTCTCGCTCGAGGCCATCCTTGGCCTGATTCGCAACGGCCACAAGACAGGCACATTGCGCTTTATCGTTACGACCCCACTGAGAATGCCACGCCAGATCGATCTTTCGTTTCTGGCTGGGGAAATAGCGTCGGTTCAGGGTGGCTCCCTGTCCGGGCTCGATGCTCTGCGCGAGGCGGCAATATGTGAGGAAGGGTCGTTCGAATTCACTGTCGACAGCGCCCTGTCTCCTCAGGACGAAACCATTCCGGTTGCCATGGAAGTTGCACTGGCGACCATCGACGAAGCACGCAACACGATGAAAACACTGAGCACGAACCCTCCCGGCATCGGCTCAGCATTCAGTCATGGCATCCCAGCCGATGAAACCGTTCACATCAGTGCCGAGGAGTTTCGCCTGCTGGCCGTCACGCGTGACGGCATGACCGTGAACGATCTCGTCACAGCCAACGCTGCACCTACGGTAGATTCGATACGAATCCTCCACCAGCTCACTGAACGAGGGCTCCTCGTCGCGGGCCCCGCCGTGGCAACCGTCGACCAGATGGCATACGCGGGTGTCGTTTCCCTTGTCGAGTATGTCGGTGGACCGGCAGGCGTCAAGATCTTCAATCAGTACTTCCGGCCGGGCACTCCGGTCACTGAATGGACAAGAGCGGTGCCCGCCTTCCGGTCGGCCTTTCAGGGTCTTGTCGGCGCTGAGAAGACAAGCGAAGTCATCGCCGGACTGCGTGAGATAACCGGCTGAACTGAACCAGCTCGTCGGGCGATGTCCGGTGGAACCAGCACCACAGGCTCATCCTGTGCCATCATGTCGATGGGTGCCTCATAATTCCAACGGGTACCCGAAATCTGGAACACAGGAGGCACAGATGACCGTCCAGGACCAGGCAGGAACGATCCGCATCACGTTCGTCAGCAAGAAGGGCGAGACCATCGCCAACGTCAACCCGATTGCCACAGACGCCGTCGCATACGCGTGCGCCGGACAGCTCATGACTCTGCTCACTGAGCAGACGGCCGCCATCGTACGCAACAGGCGGGCCGCATTCGTGGAGTAAGGAGGTAACCCATGGCTGATTCTCAGACCACTGTCCTTCGCCTCGTGTTCGGCACCGACACCCCCGGCAAGACTTACGCAATGGAGTTCAACAGCCCGAAGCCCGATCTCACGGACGCGCTGATCCGTCCAGTGATGCAGCAGTTCATCGACGGACAGCTGATCAGCGGGAAGAACGGCATGCTCACCAGCATCGAGAGCGCTGGTATCGTCACCCGCCAGGTGACAGACGTCATCTCGTAGCAGGAACACACTCATCAAGGTGTAACAGAAGGGGCGCAGCTACGGCTGCGCCCCTTCTGCATTTCCAGCGTCAGACCTACTCTTTGACGTTGACTCCAGCCCGCAGTGCTACGTCGGCCGCAACGATCCCCCTGGCCACAAGGTCTTTGACGCATTTCTCCATCGTCATCATTCCCAGGGCACCGCTCGTCTGCATCGTGGAAACGATCTGATAAGACTTGTTTTCACGGATAAGGTTCCGGACAGCTGGTGTGGCTACCAGCACTTCCGTGGCCACGACCAGCCCGTTGCCGTCTTTGCGCGTCAGGAGCTGTTGCGTCACGATGGCCGACAGGACGTTCGCCAGCTGGACTCGGATCTGCCCCTGCTGGCCCGCAGGAAAGACATCAATGATACGGTCGATGGACTGCGGAGCCGAGTTGGTGTGCAGAGTCCCAAATACCAGGTGTCCGGTTTCAGCTGCCGTAAGGGCTGCCGCGATCGTCTCCAGGTCTCGCAGTTCTCCCACGAGGATAATATCCGGGTCCTCCCGCAATACGGCACGCAGAGCATGTGCGAATGATTCGGTGTCCTCGCCCAGCTCCCGCTGGACCACGATGCCCTTGCGATGCTGGAACAGGAACTCCACGGGGTCCTCGACCGTAACCGTATGCACGTCGCGTTCCTGGTTGATCTTGTCGATCATGGCCGCAAGTGTCGTCGACTTGCCATGGCCCGTCGGCCCCGTTACCAGCACAAAGCCTTTTTCCAGCTTGGTGAGGTCCTTTACAACATCCGGCAGGCCAAGCGAATCGAGGTCGGGGATCACAAACGGGATGCGCCTCATGGTAACGGCCATCGATCCCCGCTGCCGGAACGCATTCACGCGGAACCGTGCCAGTCCTTTGACCGAGTAGGAGAAGTCGAAGTCCAGGTGCTGTTTGAACACAGCCTTCTGGTCGTCATTCATAATGGGAAACACCAGTGCTTCGATGGCCCCTCCCGACATCATCTCGGTTCCAATTGGCAACAAGTGCTTGTGGAGGCGGAGCATCGGCGGCGTCCCTGCCTGCAGGTGCAGGTCCGAAGCTCCCCGGTCAACGACGATCTTCAGGATATCGTCCAGGCCCCTGATGTCCTCGGGCGCCTTGTTGAGTTCGTCCATTACTACCTCCAGATCGGCTGGACACTAGATACGTGTGCCATGCCTGTATGCAGTATAGCAGCACATTGGTTTCTTCTACTTGTGAAACATATGTCGACTTCCTGATCATCGTCAACGAGTCCTGGCCAGTCGCCGGCATACCGAGCGCACTTGCAGGGAGACGCGGTTGACAAACCGGCATGGGGGCGGTAGCATGAGCTCACAGTCATGGAGCGCACGACACCGTGTTCATCCGCTTGGAGGCCTGTTATGAATATCAACACACGCATCTGGGAAAGCAGCATTGCAGACCTGCCAAAGGGAGACCAGCAGGCTGAGCAGTTTGAGCACTACGCCCGTGAATTCTTCATGCCTGACAGCATTGCTCCATCCGTCTACCTGGCCAACGTGGCCGCGCTCATGGAACAGTCGGCCGAGGAAAGCGGGGTCCAGCCGACGCCATCGGCGGCCAGAATGGCAGTATCGATGAAGCATCCTGTCGGTTTCCCGACCTGGTTTCTCGCGGCCTACCCGGACGTGGCCCTCTGGTTCACGGCCCAGGATGGCGCGGACCGCAAGACGATCGATACTGAGGTGTCAAGAAGATCGGCTGCGTCTGGAACCGTGTCCAGTCATCTCGTGGACGAGAACGGGTTCTTCGCGCACGCGGTCCTGCGGACGCTTGTCGATCTGTACCGCGAACAGACAGGATCGACGCTTGAATGCATTGCTCCCGACGCTGACCTTCAGGAAGAGGGAGCAACTGGTTCGACCGACGAACAGGCCCTTACCGCTCAGCAGGCGGTCGACCTCATGGCCGCCAACATCACCCGCTATGAGCGCGAGCTGGCAACAAGCTATGGCGACAGGTTCGCAGGGATGCAGCCACGGCTGACGGTGGCGGGGCTTCTCCAGCTTGGCTACTACGTCCTCGTGGATCACGTGATCCCGCTGGCGACGCTTGTCCAGGCTGCCGATGCATCGACGTCTGCGGAAGATCCTGTCGTCGAATTCGTCGAACGGCTTGAGATCGAGGTGTTCTGCGCCGAGGGTGGGGAGGTCGAACGAAAGCGCATCGAGGACGCCTGTCACCTCCTGCGTTCGCGCATTCTCGACGTCGTCCTGCAGACCCGGACCGACTTCGAAGAAACGCCTTCCCTCACACAGGCTACCCGAAACTTCATGGAGTTGCCCCAGTTCGAGTCCCTGCGACAAGCCATCGGGATCAGTCCGGCCGGCTGACAGGCATCTTCAACTGGAAGCGAGCCTCGCTAGGGAATTTCGGGTGAGGGTGGTTCGGGCTCGATCAGCCCGTATGCCTCGCTGACTGGGACCACAAACATGATGCCGACGCCTTTCTGGGATAGGTCTCCGACTGCGCCCAGGATGATCTTCTTCGCACGCTCGAGAGCCTCGGCACTGCTGATGACCGAGAAGATCATCTTGCTGCTCTCCTGCACCGGTGAACCGCCCAGCAGGCGGGCAATACTTGCCACGATGGGGATGTCAGCCGCAAGCATCTGACCCATACCCCGGCTGTCGATGACAGTTGCGCCACCGACATCGATGGCAGTGAAGCCCTCCAGGACCTTGCGCACATGTGCATCACTGTTCAGTACAGCAACCAGCAGAAACATCGACGCCTCCGGAAACCATGCATCCTCGCTATCAGTTTGGCGGAGGACTGTCCCCTGTCAACTACTGCCATATGGACAAGGGGCCATGGACACATGTCCATGGCCCCTTCGCTTGGAAATAGGCAGTTCTACAAAATGTACAGATCTAACCCCGTTCAGCTTTCGACTGGTCTAGAACGGGGAGTCTTGAGACGTCGGCGGATAGTCATAGACAAGCCTCCATTGGCCAAGCATGCCGTTATACGAACCGGCAATAGTCTGTCCGGAGTTGGCACCAATAAGGACGATGACATACCCCTTGTAGGTCATGGGAAGACCCGGGGGTATCACCACTTCTGCAGGCAATTCGACACGCCACTGATAACGATCTGTCTCTGACATTTCAACCGGGGAATTCAGTCTGTAGAGCCTTACCACGGGAGGGTCTGCCGTCACATGGATGTATCCCTTGCTGAAGGGCTCCCAAAACACGGACTGCTTTGGGTTGGAAAGGCAATTCTTCGCCATTGTGATGGCTTCTGTCCGGGAGATCGGTGTATGCATCAACCAGAGAAATGCCGGATGAGCAGCACCCAGGCCATTGATGCCGAGGAGATATACGTTGCCCCCCAACCACAGGAGACTAATCGCCACCACGACCAGGAGCAAAATGGTGATGACACGGGTCCTGCGACGCTTCGCAACCAGATGCATTTAGACTCTACCCGCTGTAATAGGTAAGATAGGTGCCAAGATACACCGTATTGTGGTAGGTGCCTCCTGCATAAACTGGTATCGTCCAGACGGCCGACAGAACTTTGCTGGAGGAGAAACAAGAGTTTTTTGGCATGTCCAGAAATGTCCCGCGGGAAAGCATCTCGAATGAAGTATCGACCAATGAATCGAATTCTTCTGCTGTCACGTCCGTGGGTACAAGAAGCGCCGTGGTCATCATGGCAACACAACAAGTGCAATAGCATAAACGTGGAGCCTTGCTTCCATGGATTGCCTCCTCGTGAATATTCTGCATTAGGTACATTTTTGTTGCCTGACTTGAGTGTCCATTTCCTGCCACATTCCCGACAGCAGAACTTCCATCCTTTCTATACCTTCCTGATCTGCGCCTCTTTGCTAAGTATAACGCAAAGGGGGAGAAATCGCTGACGCCGCATCGACTCATCTATTATGTATCTGAAATGATTCCGTGAACTCATGAAAAAAAGTATCTGAAGGGTGACAGAATACTGCTGGTCCTTGGGACATGAAAGGAGCAGCGGGAATGGAGC
>JBAQYC010000157.1:0-5842 GCA_049299835.1 Candidatus Cryosericum sp.
GTTCTGTGTTTGGACGATATGCTCGCAAACCGGAAGGCTCGGCTTCGGTACGAAAGTGAAAAATTGGAATCCTCTTGCTTGCCCAGGTGCACTCATCGAGTAGATGACGTTGTGGTATACAAATCAATCTTTGTGAACCAGGACTCTAACTGTGCATAACTTTGGACCAATCTTGGAGCGACATGTCTAGGTTGATGTATTTCGATGGAAGACATTCCCAGAGACAAGACGCCGGCCGTTGAGGAGTTCCGCCGTCAACATGGGAGTCTTCCCCGGAAACTGGAGTTCCAAAAGTTCAAGCCAGCCATCCCCACACCGAACAGCCGCGCGCTTTCGCAGGAACTGCTCGACTTTCCCGACGGGAGCGTCTGAAGGAAAGCCGGCGTCTGCAGACAGAGGAACAGCCTTCCAGATCTTCAGACGGTCTGATCCCAGGTACGTGCATGCACATGGTTCGGGAGCAAGGGCTCTGACGAGGTTGTATGCCTGGGCTACAGAATGCGACCAGTCGATGAGCTCGTCATCGGGTTTCAGTTTGTGTGCGTAGGAACCTTCTCCGATTTGTGGCAGTGGCATGGCAGAACCACGCGCCAGGCTGTCGATGACTTGCATGACAAGGGGTGTGCCCACTCGAACGATGGACGTCTCGACATCGGTGCGGTAATCCGATTCAGCAATTGTGAATGATTCCTGAGCCAGGAGCTCACCGCGATCCAGCAGACCATTCATACGAATGATGCTGACAGCTGATTGCGTACAGCCATCCATGATCTGGCGTTCTATGGGGGCAGCTCCCCGGTACCAGGGCAATGGCGACGGGTGGAGGTTGATGGAAGCGACACGCGGTGCATCCAGGAGAGCTTGCGGCAGGAGTTTTCCGTAGGAAAACAGGAACAAGATGTCGATCTTGTCTTCGACCAGTCGTGCCGTCAGGACCTCACTGGTCATTTCTGCACCATTGAGGGAAGGGATCGAGTGGGACTCCGCCCATACCTGTACGGGATTGGCGACGAATCTTCCTCGAGATACATGGGGTGCCTCCGATACCACGGCAAGTACGATGCGGAACTGAAGTCGAATAGCCTCAAAGACCGGGACCGAAATGGAAGACGAACCAAACACAGCGATGCGGGGACTGTCCACGGTCATCGTCAGAGCTTCTGTCCCCTTGTCTCGATGGTGCGAGTGAGTGCTTCAGCGACAGGACTTCCTTCCTGCATCGAAATCGTGGACGGGTCGGTGATCCGATCGACGAACAGCATTCCCTCGAGGTGATCGAACTCATGCTGGATGACGCGAGCCTCCAGGCCGACGAATTTGTGAATACGTCTCTTTCCGGTATGATCCAGATACGAGAGCGTAATCTCTGCAGGGCGATCGATTGGAGCCCAGACACCGGGAATGCTGAGACAACCCTCCTCATCTGTCGCCAGTCCTTTGTGCTCCAGTATCTGTGGGTTTACCACCAGATGAAGACCTTCGCCGACGTCGTAGATGAAGAACGCCTGACCAAGGCCAACCTGTGGGGCAGCCAAGCCGACGCCCGTCGGTTTCATGAGGTCTTCCATAGACTCTGCCAGTTGAACGAGCTCGCTCGTCACCTTACGTATGGGTTTTGCCTTCTTTCGAAGGACGGGACTGCCAATGAGCACTATCTTCATATTATCAGTATATTCGGATGGTGGAATTCTGGAAGTGCTTATTGTGAGCAATTGCAGAGCCAACACGCAATCCAAGGGCGGTCTGCAGGGAGTCGGCCCGGAACTCGAGAGAAAGGATTCTTGCATGAGCCGAGACTGTCAGAAGGTCCGCATGCAATCCACGGAAATCTACTCCTGCAGCAGTCAGGGCGTTTTCGAGATCCCTTGCCTGTGCGCCTGCGTCGGTATTTGCGCCGCGAGAAGGGACGCGTATGACGAACTGACGGGCGAAAGGTGGCATCAACAGTTCGCGGCGCTGTTCCCTCTCAATCTCCAGGAAAGCAGCCATGGTCTCACTGCCGTCCAGAATGCCTCGCAGTCCTGTGGAGCGACGATCCAGCTGGATCAGAACGGTGCCTGGTGCGGTTTCCGTAACCGCACCCCGAACGACGATAGCCAACTGCTCGATGTTGTCAAAGACCGGGTGCCGAAGTCCGACGCTTACGTCGGGAAAGACGACGAGATCCGGCTTCAGAACAGGAATCCGCTGGACGTCGGCGTATGTGCCCAGAAGCAGCGACGGCCCGGTACCCTTGGCAGTCAGGGTGTCGTCACCGGGCGCCATCAACTGGACGGCCGAGAGAGGAAATGTACGTTGGAGCTCACGTGCAAGTCGGTCCAGACCATATC
The DNA here is from genome assembly GCA_049299835.1 of Candidatus Cryosericum sp. Lineage (GTDB taxonomy): Bacteria > Caldisericota > Caldisericia > Cryosericales > Cryosericaceae > Cryosericum. The sequence continues at coordinate 2,331 of JBAQYC010000157.1, forward strand.
CGCGAGCCCGAAGCTGGGTGCCATGGCAGTTGGGGCAAAGGTCAGGCGGCGGCTCCGAATGACCACACTGCTTGCAGAAGAGCCTCTTCCTGTCCCCACCCAGTGTCAGCGTCGCACCACACTCGGGGCATGTTGCGGTATACCCGCATTCTGCACACTCGATCAGCGTTGCGAAACCACGGATGTTGAGCAGAAGCATCGAGTTCTTGCGGTGGTCATAACTTTGCCGGAGGAGCCGTATCGTGGGTGTGAGAAGAATCCCCGAAGGCGCAGACTGTTTCTCGATAGTGGTGTTCTGGTTGCGAACCACAAACGTAGCAGGTCGTTGGTCTCGGGTCTCGACCACTGACTCCAACGCGGCATCCGTCGGGACGCCACATGCGTCCAGCACGGAAAGACTCGGTGCGCTGACACCCGCGAGACAGGGGATGTGATGTGCCCTGCTCATATCGACTGCAACAGTGAGGAGACTCCTGAGTGAGAAGCGTTGCCAGAAGAAAGGCCATTCTCCGGGGATTCCCAGATCCACTGCAACAAGTGCGACCTCGGGGAGGATCAGCGACGAGAATTGGCGAGTGCTCAACCAGACATTCGAATGACGGTCGCCACGAAAGCGTCTGACGCCCACCGATGACCAGCGTACAACAGGAATACCCCACTCTCGCGACAGGAGCTCTTCATGAAGACCCGCAAGGACTTCCGAGCTGACGATGAGGGCGACGCTGCCACCTCCGGAGATTGCCGCCTCTATGGCTGGGCGAAACTGTGTTGCCCTCTCCAGAAACGATCCGACGATGAGCTGTGGGTCAGCGAAGTCGTTCCGTGGGATGGACACTTGCAGCACGGCATCGGCGACGCCGCGGTCTACGACGATTCCCTGTTCATACAGTCTACGCCTTGCAGGGGTGGGCAGCCTCCAGAGTACGCCTGGCAGGTTTGTCGTGAATTCGTCATCAGAAATCAGCTGGCGCACCGGAGCGGTCGTCGTGGAAAAGGCGGAGTCGCGAGCAGCCATAACCAGTAGATTATGCAGGAGCTCGGCAGGATTCCGTCCGGTGAAACGCGCGCTGCTACGGTCGTGCGGCTGAGATGTCTGCAGGAAACGGACGATCGTAAGAGCGTCATCCCAGCCGAGGACCTGGCGCTCGAGCGCGCCCTGAAGTGGTGCCACATAAGATCGCAGATCCGGAAATACCCCAGGAGCCAAGCATTCACTCAACGCCGGAAGAGGGAGACCCCCTGTCTCGGACCAGGAACTCTCCGGGCAATCGGTCGACACGAGCAAGGCTGGTGCGACATCATGCATATACGGAACCAGAAACCACGTCCCTGGTTCCGGGTTGCCGTCAACCGAACTAAGGTCGTACGAGAGGAGGTTTCGTGAAAAGGGGCCCCTCTGGGTCAGAACGGCGAAACTGCCGAGCACGGGCTAGATCTTGAGCCAGCTCTTGAGCTCTCGAACGAGATCAAGCTCTTCCCAGCTGAATCCAGGGCGCCCGAAGTGACCGTGCATGGAAGTCTGGCGGTAGATAGGTTTCCGAAGGCCGAGATAGTCGATAATAGCAGTCGGTGTCATCTCGATATTCTTTGCAATGACGTCTCGCACGATCGACTCGGGAAGCGCCCCGGTGCCTTCGAAGGAGAGCTCGAATGAAACGGGATTCTTCTGCCCGATGACGTAGGCCACCTGAGCAAGGCATCGGTGGGCAATACCAGCAGCAACGATGTTCTTCGCGAGATACCGCATAAGGTAGGTAGCCGACCGGTCGACTTTTGTCGGGTCTTTGCCGGAGAAGGCTCCTCCACCATGTGGGATGCGCCCTCCATATGTGTCGATGCCCAACTTCCGGCCAGTCATGCCCGTATCGGACTGCGGGCCGCCAACGACAAACTTGCCGGTCGGGTTCACATAGATCATAGTCTTGCTATCGAGAAGCTCAGATGGCAACGATGGCCGCACGATCTCTTCGATGATCTGTTCACGAGCGTCGTTGGACATCTGTGACGGGTTTTCTCGGTCAAGAACGGTATCGAGGTGCTGGGACGAAAGAACGACAGAACGGAGGTATACGGGCTTGTCGCCATCGTATTCCAATGTGACCTGGCTCTTGCCATCCGGTCCAAGATAATCGAGGATGTTCTGCTGCCTGACTTCTTCCTGCCGCATGGTAAGCCGGCGTGCCAGTTGGTAGGGTAGTGGCATGTACTCCGGCGTCTCGTCTGTGGCGTACCCATACATAATACCCTGGTCCCCTGCTCCGCCCGCATCGACACCCTGTGCGATGTCCGGAGACTGACGGCCGATCGCGCTGATGACAGCACAAGTCTTGGCATCAAACCCATATTTAGGGTGGTTGTAGCCGATGCTGTCGACGGTAGACCGCACCACGCCGTCCACGTCGACGAATGCATTGGTGGTTATCTCCCCGCCGACAATGACCAGGCCGTGTGTGACAAATGTCTCACAGGCAACGCGGCTGTATCGGTCCTGTGTAAGCAGTTCGTCCAGGATCGCGTCCGATATCTGATCGGCAACCTTGTCAGGATGTCCGATAGTCACGAACTCTACTGTCTGACTGGTGCGTGTGTTCTTGTCCATTGGTCTCCCCTTTCGCAAGTTGTCGACACCCCGCACGCTTGTACGGGGTGGTTGAGGTTTCTCTACAAGTGATCAAACTTCAGGATGCACTAACGCCCGGCTTCAGGCTCCTTGACGACAGCGCTGGCTGCCTCACGCGCCGCAACCGCTACCATACGGCCGGCGGCCTTCCGAAGGACATCGTCAACGGGCTCGCGCAGCGGATCAGTTTTCTCCTCGAGCAGCTCATGTGACGTGTCGAGAAGTTCACGAATGAGCCGATACTTGTTTGTATCCACTTTTGCAATCAGCGTCTCCAGATAGAGATTCGCCAACTCGGGCTGTTGGGTCGGCTGTTCTTTCTGTTCGTCCATTCACAACTCCTATCTCCGCAGTACACTGCGAACTATGCTGTCGACAATGTCGACCGTGGTCTCAAGGTCGCAATTCGTGACCATGTAATCGTAGTCCTTGGCAAACGTCATCTCGTAGTGACCAAGTTCTATCCGTCCGGCAATCTCTTCTCTTGTTTCCGAGCCTCTGCACTCCAGGCGACGCTCGAGCTCTGTGACATCTGGTGGCTTCAGGAAAATCATGAGGGCTTCCGGAAACAGGCGTTTCATGCTGGAACCGCCATGGATATCAATCGTCAGGAGGAGAATCTCCTCTGGCCGGACAGCCTCAAGCGAGGACACGAGCGTCCCATAACGATGGCCACGTATATCAGCATACTCGGCGAATAGCCCTTTGTCAATCCAATCTGTGAACTGTTCCTCAGTCACGAAGTGGTAGTCGATGCCGTCCACCTCGCCCGGCCTGGGGGACCTCGTCGTGACGGAGATCGAACGGTGCATGTCCGGGTGCCGTCGCAGCAGTTCTGCAACGACCGTGCTCTTGCCAACGCCCCCGGGACCGGATACCACGACAATCATGG
>JBAQYC010000158.1:0-2630 GCA_049299835.1 Candidatus Cryosericum sp.
CTTCTGCCCATCGACATCGGTGACGGCCGCATGGATGATCACACTGTCGACCAGCGTTTTCACTCGGAAGAAGGTCACCTCCAGCCCGACGGAGCCCTTTCTCTCTGGTGTCGTCAGGATGCTGGTGAAATACCACCACTCGATGCGCGCACGCCGATGAGGAAAGTGGTCCCTCCTGGTGAAGGTAATGGGAGGAAGTGGGCGGCGTGAGGCGCCCCGAACCATGAGCTCATAGAGCTCAATGGGCAATTGTGTCAACGCACCTTTCAGGATCTTCCTGCCGGTCATTATAGGTCACCTCTGCTGATAGCAGTATCGGCGAAACAAGCGGTTTACCCAATGGCACATGGAGACGGATTCCCTACATGATGCCAATTGTGAATGCCGAAAGTACCTGGTACAATGGGATTCACACTTCGTGAGTGCGTCCGTTGTTTCACTGACCGAATCTTGATACAGTATGCAGTAGCTTTGAAAGAAGTCCCAGAAAGGAGCGGACGAAGAGCATTTCGACTCCGATACCAAGGAGAACGCGTGATCACCTATTTGCATGAACGTTCGCTGAAACTGCTGAGGATCGGCACCGGTATTCCGGATGCGCAGTTCCGCATTGGGCAGGAAGAGTCTATCCGCTCCATTGTCGAACAACCCGGCCGCTATCTCGTGGTGCAGAAGACCGGCTGGGGTAAGAGCTTCGTCTACTTCATCGCAACCAGATTGCTGCGCGAAGCGAGCCAGGGACCTGTCTTGCTGGTTTCGCCGCTGCTCGCGCTGATGCGCAACCAGATAGCCGCCGCTGAACGCATGGGCGTGCGGGCCAAGACAATCAACTCCGACAACCCGGATTCCTGGAGCGGCATCGAAGCTGCCGTACAGCGTGATGAAGTCGACATCCTGCTCATCTCGCCGGAGCGCCTGGCCAACGAGCGCTTTCGTTCTGAGGTCCTTGCCAATATCGCTGCGAACATTTCTCTGCTGGTAGTAGACGAAGCCCACTGCATCTCGGACTGGGGTCATGACTTCAGACCGCACTACCGTCTGCTGCAGCACGCGATCGAGGCTTTGCCGGCCAACGTGCGCCTGCTTGCGACAACGGCAACTGCCAACAACCGCGTAATCCAGGACCTGCAGAATGTGCTCGGACCCAACCTCAACGTGTCTCGTGGTGAACTGAACAGACCGTCGCTCAAGCTTCAGACGATACGCCTGTCCAGTCAGGCAGAACGCCTGGCATGGCTGGCTGCGCAGATACCGGACATGTCCGGCAGCGGCATCGTCTACACGCTGACGGTGCGGGATGCCGTCCAGGTGGCCGAATGGCTCACACTGCGCGGCGTGCGTGCAGTGGCGTATACCGGCGACAGCGGAAGCGACCGGCCCGAACTCGAGCAGGCATTGCTGGACAACCGGGTGAAGGCGCTGGTGGCGACCACGGCGCTGGGCATGGGCTTCGACAAGCCGGACCTGGGCTTCGTCATTCATTACCAGACCCCGGGGTCTGTCGTGGCCTACTACCAGCAGGTTGGCCGTGCTGGACGCGCTCTGGATGCAGCTTATGGCATTCTGCTGAGCGGAGTTGAGGAGAACGATATCAACGAATACTTCATCAAGACTGCATTTCCGACACGTGATGAAGTACAGCAGGTTCTGACGGCCCTGGAACACAGTCCTCAGGGACTCTCGCTGCCCGGCCTCATGGCCAGCGTCAACGTCGCCAAGGGTCGCATCGAGAAGACCATCGACCTGCTATCCCTCGAGTCGCCAGCGCCGATCGTGAAACAGGGTACCAGATGGCAGCTGACCACGACCAGCCTGAGCGAGGCGTTCTGGCAGCGGGCACAACGCCTGACTGACCTGCGGCATGCTGAACAGGGACAGATGCAGGAATATGTGGACCTGCCCGCCGGACATATGGCCTTCCTCATCCGCGCCCTCGACGGGGAGCCCGGAGACTGCCCCGTTCCCAGCCTGCCGGACCTTCCTGCAACTGTCGATCAGATTCTGGTACGGGAGGCCGTTGCGTTTCTGCGCCGGACCAGCCTGCCCATTGAGCCCCGCAGACAATGGCCGCTGGACAGCATGCCGGCATACGGCCTCAAGGGTCTCATTCCCCGTGGACTCCAGACAGAACCGGGCCGAGCACTTTGCACATTGGGTGACGCCGGCTGGGGTGAACTCGTGCGCCAGGGCAAGGATCAGGATCGTCATTTTGCCGATGATCTTGTCGAGGCGTGCGCCTTGATGGTCCGGGAGTGGAACCCACAACCTGCGCCAAACTGGGTCACCTGCATACCGTCCCTGCGCGACCCGATTCTGGTACAGGATTTCGCGGAACGTCTGGCAGAGCGGCTGGGACTTCCGTTTCAAGCAGTGATCTGCAGAACCATCAACAGTCCTCCGCAGCAGACAATGCAGAACAGCATGCAGCAGGCGCACAACCTGGATGGCGCGTTCGACATGACAGAGGTCCCGTCCGAAGGGCCCGTCCTGCTGGTGGACGACACAATCGATTCACGCTGGACCATCACCGTCGCCGCATGGCTGTTGCGCTCCCATGGCAGTGGTGAGGTCTACCCGGTGGCGCTCGCATCCATGGGACCCGGTTGATGAGTACTAAACTGTCACAGGAT
>JBAQYC010000159.1:0-2579 GCA_049299835.1 Candidatus Cryosericum sp.
GAAGGCGAGAAGTTCAAGCCCGTCTACTATCGCATCCTTGAGACGGGCAGCGCCATGACTCCCGCCGAGATCCTTGGTCTCGCAGGCATCGACCCGCGTGACAAGGCTTTTTGGCAGAAGGGTTTCGACTTCATGCGCACCCGCTGGGTCGAACCCCTCGAGAAGCTCGTGTCCGAGCGCAAGTAACACGACAAGCGTCCCTGGCGCCGATAGCATCAGGGACGCTGCATCTTTGAGCCGTCCCGAGAGAGTTACGGGGAAAAGTGGTGGATTCAGACATATCTGGTTGGAGCCTTTTGCTTTTATTTCTGAGAAAGGTGGCTCTGATTGCCGAAGAAGCCAAACGTCCTTTTCTCTACTCCGGGAGGAGGACCCGGCACCGTGAGGATCACCAGTTCCGCTCCATGTGAGGCTGTACGCGTTCCTTGACAGCAACGCCGGGCAACACATCATATAGGTGCCAGAGACCCCGGTTGATTGTGTCTGCGGGTCAGCATATAAGAAACAGGGGGAAGAACCATGAAAGGAAAGCCCAGGTTGTATTTGCTCGTCGTCATCGTGCTGGTACTGGGGTTTCTGGTCCCGGCACCAGCTGCTGGATCAAGCTCAATCACTGTTGTCACACTCTGGATTGGCAATCCGATCATGTCGATCGGGGCCACACGACAGCCGATCGATTCTGAGGGGACGAAACCCGTCATCGTCGAGAACCGGACGCTTATCCCGATCCGGGCGGTGATCGAAGCCTTCGGCGGCGTGGTCGAATGGGACAGCAGCACGCGCAGGGTCATGGTCGTTCTGGAGGACAACGCTCTCGACATGTGGATCGGAAAACCGACGGCGTCGCTCAACGGAACGAGTCTCCCCATCGACACGGAGAACCCGCGCGTTATCCCGGTGATCATCTCGGGACGTACTATGCTGCCCCTCCGCTTCGTTGCTGAGTCGCTCGGGATCGACGTCCTGTGGGAACCCTCGGCCAGAATGATCAAGCTGACATACACAGAAGAACCGCCGCCTGCGATTCCTCCTGCGCCTCTGCTGATTGCACCGGCAGAGGGAGGTCGCTTCGTCAATACGCTACCCTGGCTGACATGGGAGAAGGATGATGGGGTCGACACTTCACGCCTGCAGATCCTGTCGTCCTCCGGCGTCGTCATACACGCCAAGACCAGCCTGGCGGGCAGTACCTACAAGGTCCCGGCCGGCACGCTTGCCGACGGCACGTACACATGGCAGGCGTCCGTTCACAACAAGGGAGGCTGGGGTCCCTGGTCTTCGCCGAGGACCTTCAGCATCGCCACCGTCGCTCCGCCTTCGGCACCTGCGCTCCTGACGCCGGCCGATCGGTCCACCGTGGATCCCTCCGTGCCGCTGGCATTCGAATGGGAACCGGTCGTGGATGCGGAAAGCTATCGCGTGCGCCTCCTCCGCGGAGAAGATGTGATCTGCGCGGAAGATGGGCTCCAGGACCCGACGTACACGATGCCCGACGACAGCCCCCTGCTGGGTAGCGGCGAGTACTCGTGGCAAGCGGCGGCCCGCGGGATTGCCGGATGGAGCGCCTGGTCAGCAGCCTCGACGTTCTCGATACCTCGTCCCGACAACGGTGCCATCCTGAAGCGACTACCTGCATTCAGCGGTGGAAAAGGAAAGCTGACCATCCAGATGGGCACAGGCAGGGACGCAGTCGTGAAGCTGGTGAAGAGCGACAGCGATCAGGCATCGATATCTGTCTACATCCGGTCCGATTCCTCCATGACCGTGACAGGCATCCCCGACGGCGTGTATCGCGTTCTCTACGCCACGGGCGACGGATACAACACACAGCACGCCACATTTGTCCTCAGTCTGAAGGCCGCCGAGTTCGACGAGCCCATAACCTACACGACGACAAGGACTACCTGCAGCGCATGGAGTATCACGCTCTACTCGGTGACGGATGGCAATGCTGCGACAACTCCGCTGCCAGGAGATTCGTTCGGCGGCTACTGACGCCGACTGGCTCCAGCAAGCCTGAACTCCGGCGGTACCGCACCACCATTCGTCCAGCAGGGGCTGCAGATATGCAGCCCCTGTTTCCTTCTGCATGCCCGTGCGGCCGGTGGCATCCGGACTCTGCAGTGAGTAGAGTCATTGCAGCCCGCGCCTCCTGGAGTATCTGACCTCGATTCCAGAGTCATGCGGGCGCGACAAATCCGTGCAAACAGATGGTTGTCCCAGGCACCAGTTGGATGCCCCGGATTCTTAGCTGGCAAGCTACTCATCAGGGAGACAGCCTGCACAAGGCTTCAGGGAGGTCACAATGGCTACGAAGTGCTTCAACGAGGTAGATCCCTTTTGTGGAATGGGACTCAACAACTGCACAGCCGACTCCACCGAGGACTTCGGAGGGAAAACCTTTGGTTTTTGCAGCAAGGCGTGCAAAGACCTGTTCCATGGGAACCCCAAGAAATACATTGAGAACCCGTTCCTTCTGAAGATGATGCCGGGACACAAGGACGTTCCAGAGAAGCACTAGCGCAGTCTTCTCTGTCAACCGAAGTAGTGAAATGGCCCGGATCACTCCGGGCCATTTC
>JBAQYC010000160.1:0-6898 GCA_049299835.1 Candidatus Cryosericum sp.
GATGCACTGTCGAACGTAAGGATTACGCTGCCCCAGTTCCAGGTGCTCCAGCTTGTCTACTTCGGTGAGGCGGTCAATGTCAAGTCCCTGACACATCTTACGGGCCTGGCTGCTTCCACCGTCTCAGAAATGGTCGACCGGCTCGTCGAATTAGGCTACGTCACCAAGACACAAAATGAACTGGACAAAAGACAAGTTGTACTGAAGTGCACCAAACAGGGAGCGTCGATTATTCGGAAGGTCATCCGGCAGCGTATCCTTAGCGTCCAGGAAATCACAAAGAGCATGAACCCGGAATCAGCCAACTACCTTGTTACTGTGCTGACCGAGTTTGTTGAATTGTGCAGGTGATGCCGGGCAAGCCATTGCCACAACTCGACCAGAACTTTCAGACTGATGTCAGCATCTTCCGAAATCTGCAGGGACCTGGCCCGTCGTCTGCCGAATCAAGGCGGCAAGCTTCCGCAGATCGCTCTGGATGACCTGCACATACTGAGGGTTTCTCAGGGCTGCTGCCGGATGATACGTGGGCATAAAACGTTGTTCATCCTTGAGCAGAATCGTGCCGCGCACCTGCCCGATGGAGTATTGCTCTCCAAAGAAGAAACGCAACGCGGTATTACCGAGAAGACAAATGACGTCCGGCTCCACGACGGCCAGCTGTGCATAGAGGTAGAGCGAGCAGGCAGCAACCTCAGACAGATCGGGCACTCTATTGTTCGGGGGTCTGCACTTCACGATATTGCATATATAGCAGTCTCTGCGGCTCAACCCCTCCGCTATCAGTAACCTGTCCAACAAGCGTCCCGCCTGTCCGACGAACGGTACCCCCGACAAGTCCTCCTCTCGTCCCGGACCCTCGCCTACGAAACAGATGGGGGCACGAGCTGAACCGACCCCCGGGACAGCCTTCGTCCGAGTGGCCCCAAGCTTGCACTTCTGGCAGGAAACGACCTCCTGAGCAATGGAAGCCAGGAGAGTCTCCTTCGTTTCTGAGCGTCCAAGCCCATGAATGCCCTCATGTCCAAGGTTGTTCTGCATGTCAGTCCAATGCCTCCGAGGATGACTTCTCAATACGGTGGGGGCTATCGAGGGGCGCATTTCCAGAAGACCCGAAACCACCAGATCCTCTCCCGGTCGGCACCATTTCGTCGACAGTGACAAGGCACACGCTCGGAACCTGCATGAAGACTAGCTGTGCAATACGATCTCCCGGCAACACCGAGAAAGGACTGGCCCCAAAATTCGCCAGCACAATTTTCACCTCGCCACGGTAGTCACTGTCGATGGTACCTGGCGAGTTGAGGACAAACACACCGTTTCTGGCCGCCAGCCCGGAACGACTGCGGACCTGTCCTTCGACACCGGGAGGCAACTCCAGTGCCAACCCGGTCCGTACGAGTGCAACAGCGCCAGGCGGGATACTCAGTTCTCCGTCTTCTGCACTTGCAAGATCATAGCCCGACGACCCTGACGTCGCACGGACCAGCTGTCCTGCGCCCGGGATCAATCTGTGAACACCTATACGCAATTCAGCGTTTTTCGGGTCCATGAACGATCGACACTGCCAGCTGGGATGTGTCAAACACCTCGTCAATAACACCCAGGGCCTCACCAAGCGTGATCGAGTTGACCTGTTCAGTGACGTCTGCGACCGTCCTTATCTGGTCTCTCATGTAGAGCTCGGAGGCGTTTCGATGCATGCGGCGGAAGAAGGATTCCAGTGACAGCAGGAACCCACCAAGGACGGTGTCCTTGGCGTGCTGAAGCTCGGCCATGCTGATCTTGTCCTGTCGCATGTTCTCGATCTCCTCGCGGACGACTTGCTGGACACGTGGCGCGTTCTCGGGAGAGCTTTCGGCTGAGACGCCCAGCAATCCAGTGTTGCTGAAACTCACGGGAAAAGAGCCAATGCTGTAGACAAGGGCCTCCTTTTCGCGAGCTCTCTGGAACAGGCGACTCGACATGTTGCCCCCAAAGATACTGGACACGAGATTCAGAATGGAGCCCTGCTTCGAATACTGAGCAAAGCCGGGAAGTGCCATCGCCATGTAGACTTGCTCCGTAGGGCGCTCTGTTTCCCTGCAGACGGTGGCGCGAGCAGGGATTCCCCATTCTGCCCTGCCCGGTCCCTTTGCGAGCTGGCCAAAGGACTCCTCGAGGTAACGTGCCGATGCGTCGACGTCGATATCTCCTGCAAGAGAAAGAACGATGTCAGGCGCTGCGAAATGCCTATGGAAATAATCGACAAAGTCGCTCCGCCCGAACGCGCGTACTGACTCGATGGTTCCCAGTGGATTCGACGCAACTGGGTCACTTCCGTATACGCCCTTAAGCAGCTCATCAGTGACGACGTCATCGGGACTGTCCTCGAAGGAGTAGATCTCCTGTTCGATAACCCTGCGTTCAAGTTCGATGGCGGCTGGGTCAAACAATGGATGCAGAAGGATGTCTGAGAGCACATCGAGAGCGAGAGATGTGTGGATTGCCGGGACACGCATGTAGAACATCGTGTACTGAGTATCGGTGAACGCATTCAGCTCACCACCCACATTCTCAATTGCCGAAGAGATCTCGAGCGAGCTTCGATGCTCTGTGCCCTTGAACAGAATGTGCTCCATGAAGTGACTCAGGCCATGCGTATGATCGTCTTCAAACCGGGAGCCACTAGCAACAAGGGCCCCGACCGCTGCGGTCGGGTGCCCCTTGTCAACGTCGAAAACGACGCGAATGCCGTTGCTTAGCGTAATGACTTCCGGTTTGCGCTCTCCGCTATTGATCACCATGGCGGTGGTCATCGTGGGGTTCAGGGGAAGCCTTGCCGTTATTCCCGGGAACCAGACCCTTGCGAGTCAGAGAGATCTTGCCGTCGTCCTTAAGAGGCAGTGTCTTGACCAGAATCTGTTCGCCGACCTTGAGTATGGTGTGAATGTCCTTGACGTACGAGTCGGATACCTGTGAAACGTGCAGCAGGCCGGACTTGCCGGGCGCGATTTCCACGAAAGCGCCAAAGTCGCGCAGCTCGGTAACCTTGCCCATGTAGACCTTGCCCACAACGATATCCTCAGTAATGGCATTGATCGCATCCATCGCGATCTGGCCCTTGGCCCCGTCTGGCGCGGTTACAAACACCGAGCCATCATCCTCGATGTCGATATCACATCCGGTATCGGCGATGATCTTCTTGATGACTTTGCCACCAGGGCCTATGAGGGCACCGATCTTGTCTCCGGGAATATGCATCGTGAAGATGCGCGGAGCCAGTGGATTGACTTCGCCACGAGGGGCGGGAAGTACCGACAGCATCTTGTCCAGAATGAAGAGACGAGCGGTGCGGGCATGATCCAGGGCTGCGGACAGCAGATCGCTGTCGACGCCGTGGATCTTGATGTCCATCTGCAATGCCGTGATACCCCTGGCAGTGCCCGCGACCTTGAAGTCCATGTCGCCATTGGCGTCCTCGGCTCCCTGGATGTCAGTCAGGATAACACTCTTGTCGCCCTCCTTCATCAGGCCCATCGCGATGCCGGCAACCGGCGCAGTAATAGGTACTCCGGCATCCATAAGCGCCAATGTGCTGCCACAGATGGAAGCCTGTGACGTTGAACCATTGGACTCAAGCACCTCGGAGACAACACGAATGGAGTACGGGAACTCACTCTCATCTGGAATGACAGGAAGCAGAGCTCTCTCTCCCAGTGCACCATGACCAATCTCACGACGACCAGGCCCACGCATGGGACGTGTCTCACCTACCGAGAAGGGAGGGAAGTTGTAGTAGTGCATGTAGTGCTTTGTAACTTCTTCGTCGAGGCTTTCGACCAACTGGCCCTCTTTCTTTCCTCCAAGAGTGACAATTGAGAGCACCTGCGTCTGACCTCGCGAAAACAAGCCAGAGCCGTGGCTCATTGGGAGGACGCCGACATCGACCCCGATGGGTCGAATCTCTTCGGGGGCACGACCATCGATACGCACTCCTTCAGTTACAACACGGTGACGAATGAAATGCTTGATCTCGGCGTCAAGGACCTCACCAATGGCTAGCCCGCTTTCGGGGTACTTGGCCAGCAATTCGGTGACGAGTTCACCCTTGAACTCGTCAAGGATCTTCTCCTTCTTCAGCTTCTCTTTGTCCTTCAGCACCAGGGGAAGACGCTCCTCGATCATGGAACGAGCTTCGCTCTGGATAGCTGCATCAAACTTCAGTTCGGGAACGATGATCTTCTCCTTGCCGGCCTGAACACGAAGTTCTTCTTCCATACGGCATGTTTCTTTGATCGGTTCCTGTGCCAGCACCAGAGCCTCGACCATCTCTGCCTCACTGATCTCCCGAGCCCCTGACTCGACCATGAGAATGCCATTGGCCGTTCCGGATACGATAAGATCAAGCACGCTATCGTCGATCGCTGAGGAGGACGGATTGAACACAAGCTCGCCGTCGATCTTGCCGACTCTTACTGCGGCGACTGCGTCAACGAACGGGGCATTGCTGATAAGAAGAGCAGCCGATACGGCATTGATGGCCAGTATGTCGGGAGAGTTTTCTCCATCGGCAGACAACACATAAACGATCACCTGCACTTCCCGGCGGAAGTGCTTGGGGAACAGAGGGCGGATCGACCGATCGATAAGCCGCGAACGTAGAATCTCGCGCTCGCTGGGGCGCCCTTCTCTCTTGTAGAATCCACCCGGAATCTTCCCCGCTGCATACATCTTCTCAAAATAGTCGACAGTCAGGGGAAAGAAATCGAGTCCTTCCTTCACGCTGTTGCTGACAGTAACTGCGGCGAGCACAACCGTGCCGCCCATGGTCGCCAGAACAGCCCCGCCAGCCTGTTTGGCGAGCCGCCCCGTCTCATATGTTACAGGCTTGCCTGCAATATTACCGCGAACGGTCTTTATCTCATCATTCTGCAACATTGGCTCCTACTTGCGGATTCCCAGCCGCTTGATCAACAAAGCATAACGGTCTTCATCAACGCGTCTCAGACTGCTGAGAAGTCTCCGACGCTCTCCAACGAGCTTGTAGAGCCCACGTTTGGAACTGAAATCCTTTCGATGGCTCTGAAGATGCTCTGTAAGAGCGAGAATACGCTTTGAGAGCATTGCAACCTGAACTTCGAATGAGCCGGTATCGTCTTCACTGAGTTTGTACTCACCGATAATCTTCGACTTCTCTTCGGCTGTAAGCATGTTGTACCTCCAAGGTGTCCCATGACCCAGTCTCACGTCCAGCCGGAACGAGGGGACCGAGTGCGGGAGAAATGTACTTGAATTGTACCAGAAACACGGAACAAGTAAAGGAAAACTGGTCAGTAAGTGACTTCACTCTGTCGGTTCCTGGTGCTCGCCAGTCGACTCAAGGATGACACGCGCCTTCAGCACGTCGCTCCCAATCTGTTTCACAAGCGCGGCCGGTGAGGAAAACTGAACCTCTTCACGAAGGTGAGCTGCGAACTGCACAGACACAAGATGACCATATACCTGTCGGTCAAAGTCGAGCATGTGCACTTCGACAGTCCGTTTCGATGCCACTACAATCGTAGGACGAACCCCGATGTTACAGACTCCATTCACAATTGTACCATCCACGACCACTCGCACCGCATACACGCCATTGCCGGGGAGCAGTTTCACGGGATCGGTGACCTCAACATTTGCGGTCGGGAAGCCAAGGCGCCCTCCCATATGGTTTCCCGTAACGATGACTCCCTCGACAGAATAGAAACGCCCAAGCAGCGTTGCAGCACGTTCGACATTGCCCTCTGCGATGGCCGAGCGGATAATGGAGCTGGAGCATGGTTCCCCGTCGACCATCACAGGAGCAACAACAACAAGTTTGCGCCTTGCATTACCAAGCATCCGCGACATCGCCTCCGTGTCGCCGGTGCGTCCTTTGCCAAAGTGGAAATCCCGCCCTACGACGACGACCCGTGCATTCAGCCGCTCGATAAGGATCTCATGCACAAATGCCTCCGCAGACAATCCCTGAAAGCGGGCTGAGAACTCCTCGAGAACAATGGAATCAACCCCGGTCTTCCCGGCATATTCGACACGCTCACTGTTTGTCGTCAGGAGTCCCTGGATGTTCCGTGTCGTCAGCTTCGGGTTTCGTCGAAAAGTGTAGATGACCGTGGCAAGAGACGCCTTGCGGCCCTGATCGACAAGCTCCCGGACAATCCGCTGGTGGCCGACGTGAAACCCGTCGAAAGCCCCAACGGCTACCGCGGAAGCGATCCCGGGAAACTCGGAAGATGACAGATAAACGTTGCTCACTCGACGAACACTTTCACGGGCCACGCTTTTCCTGTTCTGACCTCTGCCACACCGCCCAGGCGACCATCGGGACGGCTCACTACGGCAGTCACGTTCTCTCCCACGTCGCAGGCAACAGGAAGTCCATGGTCAAATGTGCGCCACTGCAGGTCGTCAAGAGCAATGTGTGGCAATGTCGCCAGAAGACCTTCCTTCGTTTCCCCCCGAGTAAGAAAAGACAGGTCTCCACTCTGTACCCTGTGCCGCAGTGTCGCCAGCGACAGCGTGTCAAGGACGCCAAATCCGTGGGCTTTCGTACGCAGGAGCCGCCCCATACAGGCACCGCATCCGAGGAGAGCTCCGACGTCCCGGCAAAACCCTCGGACATAGAACCCCGGGGTCACGGTCATGCGAAATACGATATGTCGAAGGTCACTGTCCTGACGCACCTGCAGCACCGTCAACCGGTCTACGGCCACCGGGACCGCCGCAAAATCGATGAGACGTCCCTGGCCACGCATCGCCTTGTATCCTCTGACTCCGTTCTGCTGCTTGGCAGAAACATGCGGGGGGACCTGCTCGACCTGTGCCGCTACCGCTTCGATAGCCCTTTTCACGGCGTCATCCTTGAGGTCTGTGGTAT
>JBAQYC010000161.1:0-2809 GCA_049299835.1 Candidatus Cryosericum sp.
CGTCACCCGGGTGACGAGAAGCAGCAGATGGGCGACGAGGGAGATCGGTTCCTTGAGTACTGGAACCTGGTGTTCACTCAGTTCGACCGGCAGCCCGACGGTTCGCTGAAGCCGCTTGCCCGCAAGAACATCGACACGGGGCTGGGTCTCGAGCGCATGACGAGCATCATTGAGGACACCGACACCGATTTCGAGACGGACGGCTTCCGTCCCATCATCCAGACGGTAGCGGACCTGTCGCACCAGGAGTATGGCAGGGATCCGCGGGTGACGGCCCGCATGAAGACCATTGCCGACCATGTGCGCGCCTGCACGTTCCTCATGGCGGAGAACCTCTTGCCCGGCAACGAGAAGCAGGGCTATGTCCTGCGCCGCCTCCTGCGCCGGTCCCAGGCGCTCGGTCGGATGATCGGGATCGAGGGCGCCTTCATGGGCAAGGTTGCGGATACGGTGATCGACCTGATGAAGGGACCATTTCCCGAGCTGGTCGCCGAAGGTGAGCGCATCAGGAATGACATGGAGGTCGAGGAACAGCGGTTCGACCACACGCTCCGTGAGGGGCTGGTGGAGTTCACCAGAGCCGTCGAGGCAGTGCGCAAGGACGGAAGCGACACATTGCCCGGTAAGACGGCCTTCTACCTGCACGACACGATGGGGTTCCCGGTCGAACTCACTGATGACCTGCTCCGGGATGCCGGCCTCAAGCTGGACCGCGAAGGCTTCGACGTCCTGCTGAACGACCAGCGCCATGGCGGAAGCGAGTCGTCGGGCGTCGAAGAGGCGAGCCGCGAACGGACCGGCTACATCAAGCTGAGAGGCACGGTCGGCAGTTCGCATTTTCTCGGCTATGAAACGCTGTCGGCCGAGGCTGTGGTCACAGGCCTCCTGAAGGACGGCGAAGTCACCAGCAGCGCAAAGGAAGGCGATCGTGTCGGTCTTGTCCTTTCATCGACCCCGTTCTATGGTGAAAAGGGCGGCCAGGTCGGTGACACGGGGTTCATCACGACACAGGGAGCGCGCTTCGAGGTTACGGATACGAAGACCCCCGTGGAAGGACTGATCATCCACGAAGGCGTTTTGCTAGAGGGTGCCATCGCCGCGGGAGACGCCGCACGTGCTGACGTGAACCCGGAGAAGCGGACAGCGATCGCGCGGGCCCATACGGCAACCCATCTCCTTCAGGCGGCTTTGCGTTCGATCGACCCGACTGTCCAGCAGAAGGGTTCCAAGGTCATGCCGGACGAGTTCCATTTCGACTTCAGCTTTCGTGGCAGCCTCGGTGGCGACGACCGCAGGTCTCTGGAAGAGAAGGTACTGGGGTCCATCACGGCCAACCTTCCCGTGCGGACTGACGTCATGCCGATCGACGAAGCGCGCAGGACGGGTGCATTGGCATTCTTCGGAGAGAAGTATGGCGCGATCGTTCGCGTGGTTGCGATCGATGACATCTCGAAGGAACTGTGCGGTGGCACGCATGTCGCCGCGACGGGCGATATCGGTTTCATGCACATCCGCTCCATTCGGAGCATCGGGACGGACACCAGGCGCATCGAGGCTTCTGTCGGACTGGGAGCCCTGCGGGAGTTCTGGACATATCAGGAGGGGCTTGAACGGGCCGCGGGGATGCTGGGCTGCAGCCCGATTCCCGCAGAGGTGACGCGTGCGGTTGAAGACCTCACGGGAGTGGTCCGGGAACGCGATCGCCGTATTGAGGGTCTTGTCGCCGCCGCAACCGACCGGCGTGTACGCGACCTGATCGCCCAGCCGGCCACTATCAAAGGTCAGCCGGTCGTCGTAGCCACGTTCGAGGGTCTGAATGCCGAAGCGCTGCGCAGTGCGGGCGATATGGCCGAACAGCAGTTGGGAAGCGGCGTGTTCATTGGCATGGTCACGGGCGGAGACGGCTTCACGGTAATCAAGGTGTTCGGTGCTGCAAGTGCGACGTTCTCTGCGCGTGCCATCTTCAAGGCGCTGTCTGACAAGTACGGCGGCAAGGGGGGTGGCAACGACCGCATGTGCCAGGGTCGCATCGCGGGCCTGCCGACCGCAGAAGAGCTGGAGGCACTGCTTGGCTGACGGTCCATCAGGGTCGAACGTCATTCTCTGTCTCGACGTGGGCGAGCGCCATATAGGACTTGCCCGGACGGTAGCAGATGTGGGGGCGGCTTTCCCTGCCGGCTCCATCGAGATGGGGCTTCCAGCTGAAACGGCACGGTCCGTAGTCGACCGCATCGTGCTCGAGGGCGCCGGTTGCCTTGTCGTCGGCCTGCCGCTGGGATTGGATGGAGCGGACTCGATACAGACGCGCAAGGTGCGGCGTTTCACAGGATTGGTCCGCAAGGAGCTGGCCTTGCGCGGTCTCAACAAAGCGGTGCGCGTCGAACTGGTGGACGAGCGCCTGTCGTCGGTCGCGGTGGGGCGTGCCGCTGCAAGCGAGGGATGGTCGGGTTTGGCCGGCCGTGCCACCAAGGATCAATGGGAGGCCGTCTACATCCTGCAGGGCTATCTGGACCGTGCATCGACGGTGCGGGATGAAGGAGACCGAAATGGATGAAGACGCCCGGAACGTGCATGAAGAGGGGAGGCCGATTTCCGATCGGTCTCGGCGCAGGCGGCGGGTCAGTGCCGCGCGCATCGTCGGCGTCCTGCTGATCGTGGCGATCATCGCCGGGGCGGTCGGATGGCTGAGGTTCACGCAGATCGTGCCGGTCGAAGGGCGCGACGTCTATGTCGATGTCCGTCCCGGGGACAGCGTGACCACGGTCAGCCAGCGGGTGTTTGACCTTGGCATGACGTCCAGTGCTCAGAC
>JBAQYC010000162.1:0-3635 GCA_049299835.1 Candidatus Cryosericum sp.
CTCATGCGAAGTCTGCTGGCGCCCGGTGACACGGTGATGTTCGAGAACGACCTGCCCGATACCTACAATGAATGACGTAAAAGGCAGCGACAGGAAAGCGGGTGACCGATCGGGCAGTATGCGGGAATCCGCGGACCGTTTGCGGGGACATGGGTTCACGAATTGTGGCGTCGCTGCTGCCTGCGAGCGGTCTGTCTTGACGGCGGGATGCTTCTGAACACAATGATAGCGTTTGCAGGCGAAAATCGGGACCTGGAGGCGGGAGATGGGAATCAAGTCTGACATCTGGATCGCAGCCCATGCACAGGCCGGCATGATCGAACCCTTTGCGTCGGACTGTCCCAGGGGCGTCGTCTCATATGGAGTGTCTTCCTATGGCTACGACATGCGTGTAGCGGACGAGTTCAAGGTGTTCACCAATGTCTTCAATGCCATCGTCGATCCAAAGGCATTCACCGAACAGAGTTTCGTGGACATGAAGGGGAACTCCTGCATCATCCCGCCCAACTCATTCGCGCTCGCGCGGAGCCTGGAGTACTTCCGGATCCCCCGCGATGTTTTGTGCCTTGTCATCGGCAAGAGCACATATGCGAGAGCCGGCATCATTGTCAACGTGACCCCTCTAGAGCCGCAATGGGAGGGATTTGTCACTATCGAGATCAGCAACACGACGCCGCTCCCCGTCAAGGTCTATGCCAATGAGGGAATTGCCCAGGTCCTGTTCATGGGAGCCGACGAGGTATGCGGCGTCTCCTATCAGGACAAGAAGGGAAAGTACCAGAACCAGACAGGCATCTGGCTGCCGAGAGTGGAGTAGCCATGAAAGAGATCGCGCGGAAGCTCGGCATCTCCACAAGTACCGTATCGCGGGCATTCTCGCGACCTGAGATGGTACGGCCCGAACTGCGTGAACGCATCCTGAAGATGGCCAGGGAACTCAACTACAAGCCCAACCCTATCGCACGCGCCATGGTCCGTGGTCAATCCGACTTCATTGGGCTTGTGGTTCCAGATATCACAAATCCCTTCTTCCCAGCCATTGTGCGTGGCGCCGAGGATGAAGCGCGCAGGCATGGGCTCAACCTGATTGTCTGCAACAGCGATGGTCACGTGGTCAAGGAGAAACAATATCTGCATTCTCTCCACGACCTGACTGTCGCGGGGGTCATCGTAGCGAGCGCTTCGCGAAGAGATGACTATGTGGCGGAGCTGGCAACCGGCGTTCCAGTCGTCGTCCTGGACCGCAGGCTCTCCGGATCCCCTGTGTCGCAGGTAAATGCCGACAACTACGGTGGGAGCAGGACTGTGGTTGACCACCTGGCTGGGCTGGGCCACCGCACGCTGCTTTATCTGTCGGGCCCTCCATTGATCTCCACATCTGAGGACAGGCTCCGGGGGTTCCGTGATGAGTGCTGTCTGCGTGACATCGAGTTCGATGTCGTGCGTGCAGGTTTTGGCGTGGATGACGGCTATGGAGCCATGAAACAGGCTGAGCCCATGATGGATGGTACAACGGGCGTTGTCTGCGCGAATGACTTATGCGCTTTTGGCGCTCTTGAGAGACTTGCAGAACTGGGTATTCCCGTACCGGGACGGATTTCGGTCACCGGTTTTGACGACATTGCGTTTGCGAGGATCTTCAACCCTGCGCTCACGACCGTACGACAGCCCACGCATGAGATGGGACGACGGGCAGTGAGGGCGATTCTCAGTATGAGAGGCGGTCATGCGCCACGTCAACTCCTGGTGCTTCCGACGGAGCTTGTGGTCAGGGATTCGACAGCGCTCTGCAATGATTCTGCCAGGCGTTCCATGAAGAGAGCGTCCTGACTATGGTCATATCGTTCGGTAGTATCAACATGGACCTCGTTGTCCGCTGCGAGCGCGTGCCGGACCGCGGAGAGACCATCGTGTCGACCGGCTGGCTTGCAAACCCGGGCGGAAAAGGCGCCAACCAGGCGGTGCAGGCGGCACGCCTGCGAGCAGAGACGGTCCTGGTGGGACGTGTGGGATCTGATGATTTCGGACGGGACGTGATGAAAGGCTTGTCGGCTCACAGTGTGGACACCAGCCGCGTCGGGATAGACCCGGTCTTGCCGACCGGGATTGCGTTCATCCTTGTAGAAAAGGGTGGCGAGAATCGGATCGTGGTCGTCCCGGGGGCCAACGGCGCAGTTGGTACAGCCGAACTCAGGACGCTGGACGGGTTGCTGCGGCCCGGCGCTGTTCTCCTGCTTCAGTGTGAGACTCCGTTTGCGATTGTTCTTGAGGCCGCTCACATGGCACATCTGAGAGGAGCTACGGTCATCCTCGATCCGTCACCCTGGGAGTCTGTCACGCTGAACCCAGGGGTATTTGCAGACGTGGACTATCTTATGCCGAACGAAGGTGAAGCACGTGCGCTTGCCGGAACCACCAACCTCAACGAGGCTGCAGCAGTGTTGCTGAGGCTGGGAGCACGCAGTGTTGTTGTGAAGCGGGGCGAGAAGGGCGTATTTGCGGTCGGTGCTTTTGAGAGCCCCGAAGTGCCTGCATTTCCGGTGGTATCTGTCGATACAACGGCCGCGGGCGATTCATTCCAGGGAGCATTCGCGGCGTCCATTGACCTGGGGTTTGACCTTGACACAGCGCTCTACCGCGCGATGGCAGCGGGAGCGCTTACGGTAACGCGGCCGGGTGCTCAGCAGTCAATGCCGGACGAAGTGGAAGTTGCGGCGTTTCTTGAGGCAAGGCTGTTCAGGGGAGACCATTCCCCAAAGTGGCAGATCTGAAGGACAAAGGAGAAGAATCGACATGAAGAGAACGTTGTGTATGCTGCTCGCGCTTATGATCATCAGCCTGTCGTTTACCGGCTGCAAGTCGACAACGACTGGTCCCAAGACCGACAAGGTCGTTTATCTCATCAATGGGGCACTTGGCGACAATGCGTTTTACGATTCCGGCCAGAAAGGGATCGACAACATCAAGGCACAGTATGGTGTGGAGACAAGGACGATCGAGTGCAACTTCGACGCGGGCAAGTACGATCCCGGCCTCGAAGCGGCCACACAGTACAGTGATGTCGTGTTCGTCATTTCTTATGCGTTCGAGGATTCTCTTAAGGCGATGGCTGACAAGTACCCGGACAAGATCTTCGTCAACATCGACACGATTGTGGAGAACAACAAAGGCACGATAACGTCCATCAAGTACATCGAAGAAGAGAGTGCGTTTCTGGCAGGCGTCTGTGCCGGTCTTACGACCACAGACATGAGCATCAAGAATGTCAATGCCGACAAGGTCGTCGGCGTTGTCGCCGCGGCGGATGATCCCGTTGTGATGGCTTTTGTGAAGGCCTATGAGGATGGTGTGCACTATATCGACCAGACCATCAAGGTCGAGCGCGTCGTGCTCGCCGGCATCTGGGATGACCCTGCCAAGGGCAAACAGGCCGCTCTGAGTCTCTATGACAAGAAGTGTGACGTAGTGTTTCAGGTAGCCGCCGCTACAGGTCTGGGTGTACTCCAGGCAGCGAAGGAGCGTGGACTGTACGCCATCGGTGTCGACACGAACCAGAACGATATTGAGCCCGGCTACGTCATCGCGTCGGACATCAAGGACGTGGGCAAGACTATTGAAGAGGTCTACAAGACGAT
>JBAQYC010000163.1:0-1756 GCA_049299835.1 Candidatus Cryosericum sp.
GCATTGGACATCCGGAAATACAGCAAGAGACAGTAGTCCGTGCAGCTTTCTGAATAAGCGGAGCCCGGCTGGACGGCCGGGCTCTTTGTATTCCCATTGTCCGGGGATCGTGACCGGATAGCCGGTGCAGCAGTGTACCGTCTGGGTCGAACAGGAAGATCTCTTTCCTGCAATGGAACTGCGACCCTGGACCATGCTTGCCAGGCGGTATGCAGTACTCGGTGTGTGGACTGTTGACTTTCCTGCGAAACTTTCTAGGATTGTAATATAATGTTAAGAACAGATTGACTGCTTTGATATCATGGCAGGAATCACTGTTGAAATGAGAGGTCTGACCTGCACAAGATTGTGAACGGGCGCGCAACGGGTACGCATGCGATGGGATGGCAAAGATGAAGGAATGTGTTATTGGCGTCGACGCGGGAACAGGGTCTGTCAAGGGACTGCTGGTCGATGCGTCTGGTACAATTGTTGCGACGGCTTCGGCGCCGATCAGGCTGTCGTCGCCTTGCCCCGGCTGGGCGGAGCAGAATCCCGGCGACTGGTGGAAGGCGACCATTCAGATCCTGGACACACTTACCGTCGATCGCAATCTCGAGGTGCTCGCCGTGTCGATATCCGGCCAGATGCACAGCCTGGTGACTCTGGACGAGGGCGGTGACGTCGTGCGCCCCGCCATCCTGTGGTGCGACCAGCGCTCACAGCAGGAATGCGTTGATCTGACCGTGGCTTGTGGCGGTGAGCAGGAAGTCATCAAGCTCTTCGGCAATCCGATACTGACGGGGTTCACGGCGCCAAAACTGTTGTGGCTGCGAACCAACGAACCAGAGAACTTCGCCCGCATAGCGCAGTTCTGTCTGCCCAAAGACTATCTCGCCCTCAAATTGACAGGCCGACTCACTACCGAAGCTTCCGATGCTTCGGGGACGTCGCTCTACCGCGTGCGCGATGGTATGTGGGATGATCACATCCTTGATGTGCTGACCGTTTCTCATTCGATGTTGCCTGACCTCGTCGGTGTGGGTTCAATCATCGGGACGATCACCTGCCCGGAACTGCGGAGGCTGAGTGGTGTTCCAGTCGTCACCGGAGGGGCGGACAATGCTGCATCGGCGTTCGGGTGCGGTGTCGAGAAGCTTGGCGACGCCGTCATCAGCCTGGGGACCAGCGGAACGGTTGTGGCCGTTACTTCCACGCCGAACCCGGACCTCACGGGACGGGTCCATCTGTTCAGCCATGTTGCGAAGAACCGTTATTATCATATGGCGGTCATTCTTTCGGCCGCAGGAGCGCTCGACTGGTTTCGACAGCGTTTCGTTCAGAACCTTTCTTATGGTCGCATCGAGGAGATGGTCGGCCAGAGTCCGGTCGGCAGCAACGGTGTTGTGTTCCTTCCGTACCTGAACGGGGAACGGACACCCCACCGTGACCCTGATGCCCGTGGCGTTCTGTATGGCATGAGCTCGTTCAGCAGCCAGGGCGATATCCTGCGTGCAGTTCACGAGGGAGTTGTTTTTGCTCTGCGCGAAGGAGCCGAGAGCATCGCGGACATGGGGACTCCCATGACCAACGTGCGTGTCGTTGGTGGGGGTTCGCGTTCACACGTCTGGTGCCAGATGCTGGCGGACAATCTCAGTACACCCATCTGGAGCCCCCTGGTGGACGAAGGAGCAGCCTACGGGTCTGCACGCCTGGCAGCCGACGCAGTGGGAGTTGACACGTCCCGGTGGGTGAAGCTGGTGGAACGATATGACCC
>JBAQYC010000164.1:0-2412 GCA_049299835.1 Candidatus Cryosericum sp.
CTCTCTCATCCGTGATCCGGATCACGTTGAGTCATCGACTGGAGAAGCTTCCGGTCTGGGACTACTGCATCACGTGACGACCTTCAGGGGCACCAAGAAGACGTACCAGGTTCAGGCTATGGTCACATCCTCTTCAGGGTGGTTGTCGCCCCTGGCCGGTCAGTCACTGCAGGGGTACGAAATTCACATGGGCTCCACAGAAGGCGACACTCCCTGGCTCAGCCTGACCAGGCGTGGTGATCCCTCTGAGAGCATCCTGGACGGGGACATGAGTGCAGACTGTCGCATCTGGGGTTGCTATGTCCATGGCATATTCTCCAACGGAAACCTGCGCAGGGCATGGCTGGTCTCTCTTGGTTGGCATGAACCAGTCGGTGGCGAGCGAGCTGCGGGGCATGCCAGGTCACTTGACCGTCTGGCCGACACCGTCCTGTGTGCCATCAACATGGAGCAGCTTCAGCGCATCATCGACGAGCAGTAGCCCAGTCGCTGCCCAGATTGTCGCGGATCCTCGCGTGCATCGGTACCGCATCTGCATATACTATCCGCTATGAACAAGACAACTGCAGTGAAACAGATCATAACGTTTGCGCTGATCGTCCTCGTCCTTATCGTCATCATCCCGCTGGTCAAGCAGTCCTTCAAGTCTGTCCCCGGGCTTGAGGCACGTGTCGGCGAAACGTTCACGGTGACACTCGACAGCAGTGCTGATCCAGCATTCCGGTGGGACCTGCTCGCCACCGACGAAACGAAGGTACAGCTCGTCGATCACCCCGATGCAAAGGAAGCAATCGCGAACACCGAAGTCTGGACCTTCCGTGCCCTCGCTCCTGGTGAAGTCACCCTGTACTTCGGCTACCTCCGCATCGACTCTCCCAACTCCCCCGCGATACGTACCCACTCAGTCGCACTGACCGTCGATCCCTGAGGAATCGAGCAGAAAGGCTCCCGCGCAGAGTGTACACAGAGCCCCCTTCCCTCCACCCGAACACGTTCTCACAACCTGCGAGAATCGAATAGCTCTCGTCAGCAATTCGCGTTCTTGATCTGCTCCACCATGCCCACTAGGTGACCACCTGTCCGACTTGCCACATTGTCGACGTCCTGATACGCCTGCATCCTCTGTTGAAGCCGTGTTCAGATCGTTGACACCACTCGCGATCTGATCAATGATCCGATTGGCATCTGTAGCGACTGCTGCCACAACGATCCGTCTGGGCTGCGCGAGGCCGAATGCCGAGTACTAGCAAGGCAAAGACTAGCTCGAAAGGAGAACGGCACCATTGTGGTGCTCTGACATGAGAAAAACCAAACCCTTCTTCAAACAGCCTCAGTTTACACTCTACCATGCCGATTGTCTTGACGTGCTGTCAGAAATAGACGAAAACAGCGTGGATATGGCCTTTGCTGACCCTCCCTACTTCCTTTCGAGCGGTACATTTACGTGTCAGAACGGCCACATGGTGCCTGTGAAGAAAGCCGATTGGGATTTGAGCAAAGGCGTCGAAGCTGACTTCGAGTTCCAGCGTAGCTGGATCTCGGCGGTCAAAAGGGTTCTGAAACCAAACGGCACTCTGTGGATCAGCGGAACCTACCACTCAACGTACCAATGCGGCTATGCTCTGCAGCTTGAGGGGTTTCGAATACTCAATGACATTGCCTGGTACAAGCCAAACGCAGCCCCCAATTTGAGTTGCCGTTTTTTCACCGCTAGTCATGAGACCCTTCTCTGGGCTCGCAAGAACCAGACGGCAAGCCACACCTTCAACTATGATTTGGCCAAGAACGGAAAATGGGAGCACGACACGCTGAAGAAACCAGGAACGCAAATGCGCTCAGTCTGGGTATTCGCTTCATCCGAAAACGGGCCGAGCCCACTGTGGGTCATCAACACTCCTCCAGCTGGTGAGAAGACGTTTGGCAAGCATCCGACGCAGAAGCCCATCGAACTACTGAGAAGGATCATTCTCACCAGCACCAAACGAGGCGATGTTGTTCTGGATCCATTCACGGGAAGCTCGACAACGGGAATCGTATCCGCACTGTACGGCCGGGAGTTCATTGGGATTGATACGGACCTCGCGTATCTGGAGCTGTCCGTCAGACGCTATCGGGAGGTCAAGGAACGTGCTTCGGTGGCGACGCGTTGTAGATCTGAGGCCCCCAATACAGGCGAGTCACCATCGCTGTTTCCTCAGGTCGGGGAGGATGAAGACTGCGTGCCTTACTTCACCAATCGTGACTCGTCAATGACGGGATCGGCTCCCACGAAACACACAACCCATTCATCTAGGGTTAGACGAAAGCAGACGAAGGGAAGCTAGTCTTCAGAGCATGCCGCGGAGGGTACTATGGACGGGAACGAGCTAATTCGGTTCATCCAGGACACCAACAGACGCATTGGCATATCGC
>JBAQYC010000165.1:0-2177 GCA_049299835.1 Candidatus Cryosericum sp.
GATCGACCCGCGCGTCTCGGCGTCCGTTACATATCCTTTCACGGAACCTGCGGGTTTGCGTATCAACTTGCCTGCGAGCCCCAGGGTCCGACTCGTCCCGTCATAGCTGAAGGTCATGACAGGAAGCGCATGCCTGGCAACCGAAGGGATGGCGGGAAGGCTCAGCAGGATCGAGAATCCAGGGCGACTCATGCTCACCACCGCAATCGTCGCGGTTCCAGCCAGGGGAAATGACGCGGCGAAAGCTCCTGTCGTACTCGCCCTGAACTGGCGCCCATTGACTGCCACCAATGCCCCTGCATCTGTCTTCCCCTGGATCCTCACCTCGCCTGACGCGATGTCCACGATGCCCGTCAAGGACGAAGACACTGCAGCACGTGTGCGTCCGGCGGTTGCCGGTGTCAGGCATGTCACGACAGCCAACACCAGGAGAACAGAGGCTCTTCTCACTGGTCTGAACATGCTGGCGACCCGTGGAGACGGTGAGTCGCCGTCTCGGCATCAAGGTCCAGGACAAACTGTTTCAAGCTCGACAGAAAAAATCCTTTGACGCGGTCCCACGGAACAGGGAGACCAACGTAGATGGGATCCTCCTGGGCGTCAGCCCGTTCGAACCATACCAGCCCTTTGCCGGCCAAAATCGGCTCCACCATGGACGCATCGTAGCGCTCCAGTGCATTGCGGGCAACCACGCGGAACGGGACCGTCTGGAGAACGGCATACAAGTCCACAAAGTCACTGCGCGTGCCACACGTACTCACAGCCAGCAATTTCATGCCGGCTATGTCTACCACACCCGCCACATCACAGCCGTTCACCCTTGAAGTCGGCTCACCGAAACGCGCCGGTGTCTGCACGAAGGAGAGTCGGGCGCCATCCGCCTGCACGACCATCGCGCCTTCGTCCATCGTCACGGACTCCACGACGCCGGCAAGTGCCCGCAACTCCTCGAGAACTTCGGATGGGCTGACCGCCTGCTGAGCAAAGAACTCCAGATCGCCGGAGATGCGATGCCCCAGACGGAGAGCTGACCCCGTCCCCCCGGCCAGGACCCCGCCATGCATCCCCAGCGTTGGTCCGAGGCGGCTCATCAGGACACGAGCCTTCTCCTCCACACACTCAGGATGCATCGGGCACCTCGAACCACGCCAGCCAGAAGTTGCGAGATCTCGTCGACAGGTCCTTTGCCGACAGGAGAACGTCCACAATGACGCTTGTGGAGTATACACAGACAAGCCATCGCAAGTCCTCCAGGTCACCCCTTTCCAACAGACATGAGATGATCGAAGCGGCATCCCTCTGGAGGTGGACCGCACCCGGATCCCAATCAGCGAACAGTCTCGCCGTATGCACGGGCATCGTCGTCGCCTGTCGAGCCACTTCAACTCTCCGTCGAACATCCGCTCGAATCAGCGGGCCCACATAGGACTGAACCATGTGCGGCCCATCACGGTGTGCCTCGTACACGTACTCCCTGTTCCCCGTCTTTCGAATGACGATGCTCATATAGAGCCTCCTATGAGCATCCTACAAATCTTGTTATACAAGTCAACCATGTGTTTATATATCATGCTGTGTAGTTTCGTGCATTGAGGCATGAACACATGCGTTCAGGTGTCACATGGCTCAAGGAGTCTTCAACACGAGCTCGTCGCTCTCAGCCCAGGCGACCCACGGGTCCTGGACGCCGGCCAGCGCCAGGGGAGCCATGGCGTAGAGGCGCAGTCGACAGGGCCCATCAGGTACGATCTCTGGTACGGATGCCTCGATGCTCTGGAGCTCTGCGGTGATCCCCTCGACAAGGACGACGTCCTCACTGTTCGGTCGTGTCAGGACGAGCCGGTACGATTCAGCAGCCGGCCGGCCACTTGTCGTCCATGCTACCGCTACCTGCTGACCATTGACAATGGCACGGACCAGCTTCAGGTTCAGCCCGACGGCTGCGAAGGCCGACTTCGCGTCTGCAGAGTCGGGGGCGCGTTGCACAAGCTCGAACGCAGCACGCGCCGCTCCTGCGGCGTTTCCATTCTGTTCATAGAGACTGCCCAGCCTACCCAGCGCCTGGACATCGGCCAGATTCGCTTCGGTGGCGTTCCAGTAGGCCGCGATCGCCTCTGACGTCTTTCCCCTGGCCTCCTGGATTCGCCCCAGCACCAACCACGCTTCGTAGTAGCTGT
>JBAQYC010000166.1:0-7716 GCA_049299835.1 Candidatus Cryosericum sp.
GACGTCTCATGGACACCTCCTGTATGTCACTGGCAGTCAAGGAAGTTCTCTGCCTCCATTATAGAAGGCTGGCGGAACGGTCAATGTCCGGACACTCCAGATGCAAGTGCTTGCATTCCTCGCCAGACGCATATACTTAAATATGTCGGAGTGCGAACTCTGACATGGCGAAGACCAGCGCCCCACACATGTTGTGGGGCGTTCGGCTTTTCAGTTTCTACCATCGATCGGCGCGACCGCGCTGTCTGTCCACAAGAAATCTGCCGCACTTGTGCCCATTGACACGGTTGGGTATACTCAGTCAGGAGGCCGCCATGATGGTCGTCGGAGCAGGCTGGACTGATACTGGATTGCAGCGTCACATCAATGAGGACAGCTTTGCCGTCGTGCAGGAAGGCAAGGAGGTCGAGCGCCAGGGTGCCTGCTATGTCATTTGCGATGGCCTCGGAGGGGCGCGGGCGGGAGAGGTCGCATCTCGCACGGCCGTCAAGACGTTTGTTGAGGCATGGTCCTCACGGGAGTTGTCGGCAGAAGACACCAGACAGCGTCTGCGGCTCGCAGTCCACGAGGTGAATGCCGTGGTCTACCGCCTGTCGCTGTCGTCCGAGGAGCTGTCGGGCATGGGGACGACGCTGGTTGCATTCGTGCCGCGCGCCGGGCGAGCGTTTGTCTGTAACGTGGGAGACAGCAGGTGCTATCGTCTCCGGGACAGTGTGCTGACTCAGATCACGGAGGACCACACGATGGCTGCGGACATGGTACGCCAGGGTCTGCTGGATCCTGCCTATGCCCGTGAGGTCAGTGAGCGAAACATCCTGACCAGGGCGGTTGGGACCGCTGCACGTGTCGAGGTTGACGTCGTGTCGGATGAGCTGCGTGCCGGTGACCGGTATCTCCTCTGCTCGGATGGATTGTGGGGCACGGTTTCCGAATCCGACCTCAAGGCCGGCCTGACAGGGGGATCTCCAGAGGAGACCGCACACCGCCTTGTGGACCTTGCCAATACATGTGGAGGCCCCGACAACTGCACCGTCATCGTCGTGGACGTCCAGGAAGCGGGTGACGTCGCTGACTGAGAGGTTCCTCGTCCCCTCATCTCGCGAAGCCGGAAAGACAGCCGGTGAAAAGCGGTTGCGCATGTCAGGCACGGTTTCCGGAGCCCGGTCATGGTTGTCTTCGCTTGTTCTGCTACAATGGTGGGCATATCGGTTCAGCCGGAGCGACGAATGTACCACCATGACGGTAATTACCAGCTGACCCCAAAGGAGACGGAAATGAGTGACAGGACAAGCCAGACGGTCGAAGAACGCGTGGTCGCTCTGCTGAAAGCTGATCGCAGGGACCTGCGGGCATTCGTTCGCGCCGTCGAAGCGCTTGCGCCGCCGGACGGTGACATTCCTGGTTTTCTGGATGAGATGGGTACGTCGCTTGCTTCCGAGGACAGGATCATCGGCGCTTTGGAGCTGTGGGACAAGGCTGCGAAAATGTACGAGGACCAGGCGCGTCTCGAAGAGGTTGCCCGGCTGTACGCCAATATGGGGCCGATCGCAGCGCAGACGGGAGATATCCCACGCGGTATCAGGTTCTCGAAAAAGGCTGAAGAACTGGCTGTCCAGCTGGACCCCGACCCGGAACTCATCTATCACGTGTCATCCGATCTGGGCGCCATGTACGCGGAACTGGGGGATTGGGAGAAGGCGATGTATGAGGACAGCCGGGCTCTCGAAGTCTCGCGTGCCACCGGCAACTGTGCCGGGCAGATCAACGCGCTGCTTGCGCTGGCGCAGATCAGTCTTGCCCGGCAGGAACTGGAACCTGCGCGCAGCGAGGCCATGGGGGCCTCCTCACTGGCTCATTCGTGCGGTGACGGGCAATTGGAGACTGAGGCCATGTGTACTGTCGGAGATGTCTCAGAGGCTGGGGGGGACCATGAACAGGCTATCCGCCAGTACGAGCAGGGACTTGCTCTCGAGGCAATGTCACCGGATCCCGAGATGCGGGCACAGTTGCACTTCGCGATAAGCGTGGCATGTGATGCCATGGGGGACGCGTCGAGGGCGGCGCAGGAACGGAACCTGGCCGAAGCGGTTGGGCTTCCGACGGATGTGGAGGACGAGGATAGTGACGTCTGACAAGGACCTGTACGGCGTTCTTGGCGTGAGTTCGTCGGCGTCGCAGGAACAGATCCGTTCGCAGTACCGCGTCCTGGTGAAGAAGTACCATCCGGACCTGCATCCCGGGGACGCGAATGCCGCTCACATGATGGAGCGGGTCAATGCCGCATATGATGTTGTGGGGAACCCGGAGGAGCGGCGACAGTATGACGCTGAGATCAGCGCGTCGTCGCAGAGCTGGGGTCAGGCCGCCGCTCCCGGCAGCTATGGACAGACGGTGTACCACAGTCCGGCTTCCGCAGCGGGCCCCCAGTCGACGTGGAACCCTCAGTGGGGCAACACGGCGGCGGACCCGCGTGAACAGCAGGCCGAAGCTGAGGCGATGTGGGAGGCGATGCGATCACAGGAGCGCGCGAGAGGTGGTGGTCTGTTCAGCGACGTATGGGCCAGCGTCCCGGATCAGCGTGGGCAGGACAACCTGAACGGCTTGGCCGTGGCTGGGCGCGTCATCTGGATGATCGTCAGAATCGTCTTCAGTGTCCTGTTCATTGCGCTGCGCCTGTTGAACACGAATGTGGACGACCGCAACGACTTCTTCTAGCACGCGTTTTGCGTCCAGGGTATGATAACGGCCCACCCCGCGGGGTGGGCCGTTTCGGCTTCATTCCAGTCGGAGCGCTATATGGCCGGCACTTCTTCGATGTGACCACCGCAAACGAGACAGCCTGGATCGCGATCGACTCGGGCTCCATACCACCGAAGAATGCTCGGGTGTGTCCACTTGAACCCCATGCGCGGCCAGTTGGCATAGGCTTCTTCGCGCCGGTTTGCCCAGACGTAAAAATCCGAGGCGAGGTCTTCTTCTACTGTGCTCATGCCGGTCTCGATACCACGTGACAGTTCCACGAGTGCCATCTTGACCATCATGTTCACGATGGGTGCGATGTCGGAGGATAGCCCGACCTGGATCATGGTGTTGATCTTGTCTTCCTCGACGTAGGCAGGCAACACGGCCAGAGCCTGGCGCTTCTGCGACATCTCCTCGTCGCGGCCGGCGATAACGCCCGAGGAGAACACGCAATTGTAGCAGGGCCCCTTCCACGGTCGGACGCGCAGGACGTCACCGCCTGCGGCGCGCGTGATGGCACGCCCGTACAAGGTGGTCTTGTTGTTGTTGAGGGACATCTGGTTGAGATTGAACCGGCTCTGGTCATTGTCGGACGCAACGATAAGGAGATCACATGCGGCGACAGCGTCCTCGACCTGGCTCAGTGCCTGGTTGACGTTGACTTCCAGTGTCGAGACCTGGGCAAACGGGTTCTTCTGCAGGAGCTGGTCCCGTACCGCGAGCGTCTTGTATCGACCGAGATCATTGACGCCACATATGTGGCGACTGATGTTGCCCAGCTCGAGGCGGTCGAAGTCGATGAGGGTGAAATGGCCGATCCCTGCCCGCGCCAGTTCCAGAGCGATGGGCGAACCACCACTGCCAAGACCGACAATGACGACTTTCTTTTCGGCCAGAGCCGATGTCTCGAGGAGTCCTGTATTGCGTGAGTACAACTCGGAGCGACGAGGGACGAACCTCGTGTCCGCCCCGGCTACACCTTTTTCGGTAAGGATGAGTGCGCGGCAGACAGGTGAACCGTTCGCCTCGGTCCCGGCCAGCAGGATCACGACGGGACGTCCGTCCGGGTCGATACGATCGCGGACCTCCGCCATGAGCTTCTCTTCGTCGACGAATCCGGACCTGTCGGAGCGCATCAAAAGACAGGGACAGAGGTGCCCGGACGGGGTGGAAAAAGGCTTGTCGGTATATGCGTGGAAGACAGTCCACTCATCAAATCCATATGCGGCGCCATCGAGGAGGTGATCGCTCCCCGTTTGGCTGAGCAGGTCACGGATCTGCTCCTCAAGCACGTATACCAAAGGCGTCATGGCAGTCAGCAGGCGAAGAAGCCGTCGCGCGTCGGATCATCCGCTGTCACAGTGTCGGGAGAAAGCAGAGATGCTGTGGCGTCGACAAGCACCAGCTCCTGTGTGCGCGGGTCGAAGACCAGCTTCTTGGTCGTCGTCTTGCCCTGCGTTATTTGTGCCAGATGGTCCTGGACGCTCTTCGAGTCTTTTTCTTCCATGGTGTTCCTCCTCGTGGTCAGGCTGTCATGTGTGGCAGATAGTGGTCTATGGCATAGCCGCTGTCCAGATGACCTTCGTAGGCCTCGATCCAGGCCCGGATTTTCAAGAGGACTTTGAAGAATGTGATATTGGGACTCCAGTGAGAGGCGCTGTAATGACAGATGCGAACAACGTCGCTCTCAGGTTTCAACAGGTGCATGGGATATGATGTCCCCAGGTCGACGAGGGCATGTCCAAAACGGTCGTGGAGGACCGGGCTGACGATCTCGACGATGGGGACGGAATTCGGCAGGTCGGCGGGTACACGAAGACGGATGACGTATTCGTTGCCCGCGTTCGAGCGCAGAGTCCCCTCAATGACAGCGCGACCGGGGATGATGCTGTCCTTCAGGGAGAATGAAGGGAAGTAGCGCGAGAGGATGTCCAACTCGAGGCGCAGCCTGGATGACTGTTGTGATGACCAGCCCACGGGACTCAGCTCTCTCTGTCGCGGGGGATGTCGGTCCCCGCGTGTTCCCGGTTGACCAGGAAGGTCGTGACCAGGTCCTCGATATTTGTAACGACGTCGTCGCCACGGTCCATGGCCACAAAGAGTGTACGCGGTGTTTTCCAGGCGTCTTCCTGTCCCACTGGAATATCTACGGGCCGACACTCGACGACGGGCTTGACGACCGGGTAGGAGTGTGGAAAGACGATCTCGAACGCGTAGCTGTCACGGTGAAAGGCCAGTGATACCCGTCCGTCCTCCCGCTGCAGGATCTCAACGTCCTGTTCGAGTGCCGACAACTCGTGGAACAGGTGGTACAGCTCTCCACGTCCTTCGGGGGTCGCCATGAACGACGATTTTGGAAACGTCGGAGCGGCTGTCTGTGACGTGGCTGCCACGACGGCAAATGTCGTGCTGGGGATGGCTTCATAAGTGGAGGCGAGAGTCCGTGGTTCGCTGGATGGGAATTCTTTGACGGTTTTCATGGCAGCGCGCACCGGGCTGGAACCAGGCAGGATGACCCACGTCAACTGCCCGTGTTCTCCACCTCCGCGCATATGGTACAGGTAACTGCGCATCTCGACCCTGTCGGATTTCTCGGCGAAATTGCATATCGTGAGCAGCCAGGCATTGAACCCGTTTCTGTCGAGTGCCCGCTGCATCGTGTTGGAGTCGCCGTTGGATGGCACGGTGAGTCCGAGCCTGTGGTGGGAGTGCCACGTGCCAATATGCTGCAGGCCGTGAAGGTCGCGGAGGATCCCGCCGGCGGATTTAAGGAAGGGCGACTCCTGATAGAAGGCGGCACCTTCGTGTCCAGCAGTATCGCCCGGCCCCAGCACGTACTCGATCATCGGCGAACCCGTGTGGGTCCAGAAGCCGAAGAGGTCTCCCCCAGTCTCGATGCTGGGATAGTCCATGACGAAGCGGGCCATGATCTCCAGTTCACCCTCATAGATGAGCGCCTTGTCTCCGCGCGACGCGCCGGACGTTTCAGTCCTTTTCTGGACCGAAGCCGTCATCGCACGCCTGAATTTCTCACTGTGCCCTCTTGCCATGATTCCTCCCCGGACAGCTCCTCTCGGAGTTCTCTGACTGCGGAAAGTATAACACGAGATGCAAAACAGCAAGCATCCCAGTGCGGCAGGCCTATCGGGCTTCCAGTCGCATTGGTCGCTCCCTCATCGGCTGTCGGCCGGATGTGCCGCCGGCAGTTCGTTGTGCCTTGTCGCTGGGAGATTCCCTATGACGACGCCGGCCACGATGAGGAGTCCCCCCGCAAGGGCGACGGGCTTCATCCGCTCGCCAAGAAGCAGCAGCGCGTACAGGGCGGACAGGACGGGTTCCAGCGAGTCGATGATGACAGCGCGCTGCGCGCCGATCATGGCGATGCCCTGCACAAACAGAAACATGCCGCCGGCGGCTGACAGACCGATGCCGGCGAAGACAAGTGTGGCGGTGCGTGTACTGAAAACGACTGGGTAGAAGACGGGCTGACCTATGGTAAGAAGACACAGCACAAGGGCCGGCGCCACCTGGTTGTAGAGGCCGAGCGTTCGTGCGTCCACTCCATGGATGACGCGCTGAGAGAGTACAGCGTAAAGCGCATAGGCAACGGCGCAGGCCATCATCGTCAGAACGCCGATCCCCGAAACACTGCGGAAACTCGCGCCAAGCAGCAACAGCAGACCGACGGCGATGACGCCTACGGATGCCAGGTAGGCACGTGTCACGCGTTCATGCAGGAAGATCCAGGCGAACAGGCCCGCAAAGACGGGGTAGCAGTGAAACAGAAACATGGCGGTCGACACAGGAAGCAGCCGGACAGCGGTGAAGTAGAGCAGGGTCGGCCCGGTGACGAACACGGCCGAGAAGCCCAACATGACGCCTGCTTCGTGCCAGGTGCGCGGAAACAGCAGACGCGGGTTTGCCAGACCGATGATGACGATCAGGATGATGCTGGCCAGGAGATAGCGCTCCTTGAGCAGTTGCATGGGGCTCAGGTTGTATCGATATGCGAACTTCGCGAGGACCGATACGCCGCTATAGATGACAGCCGATGCGAGAGCAACCAGGATCCCGCCTTTTCGAACTTGAGGCTGACTCATGCGTACCACTCCTTTCGAATCTCGTAACAACTCATCATACTATGTCGGGAGCGGAGTGCAAGGACGCGGCTCGAGCCATGCACCGAGCCTTCATGACATGGAACCTAAACCTGGCGCCGGCTCTCACAGACTCTCAGAAAGAGCACACTGCCCAGGATGAGGAGACTCCCCGCGATCTGAGTGCCGTTCATGCGTTCGCCCAGCACGACGTAGGCGATTACCGCAGTGAATGCGGGTTCGAGCGTAAGGATCAGGTTGGCGACACTCGACGGCAGGTAGCCGAGGCTGACATTGTACAGGCCGAAGCCTGCTACAGTTGGACCGGCTGCCAGCAGGAAGAGTACGAACCAGCCCCGTGCCGCATGTCCGAGCCACAGCAGGTCTACGGGCCGAACACCCCGCCGGGCAGGGATCTCCCCAGGAACAGATTGAGCAGAAGCAGGAAACATGCCGCGAAGGCGAATGTGTACAGCAGGGTCGTCCACGGATCGAGACCTCGCTGAGAGGCCGAACGACCCATCAGACTGTAGCCCGCGTACCAGAGGCCCGACAGCGTTCCTGTCACGATACCTGTCAGGTTTCCCTGCCAGGCGCCCGGATCGAGGGCGCCGGAGACCAGAACGCAGCCTCCCATGCATCCCGCGATCGTCACTACCTTGGCCCATCCGAGACGTTCCTTCAGGAGCCACTTGCCGAGCAGAGCGGTGAACGCAGCCGATGAGTAGGCCAGGACCGTCGATACGGCTGCTCCGTTGAGCGAGACGGAGAGCGTCCAGAAGGAGTTGAACATCGTCAGCATCAGGCCGTAGGCAAGAAGGTAGCCGACGTGGCGACGCTCCGCACGCAGGAGGCGTGGGCGCAGGATCGCCAGCAC
>JBAQYC010000167.1:0-4686 GCA_049299835.1 Candidatus Cryosericum sp.
ATCAGATCCAGGTCGCTGGGAGCCAGCATGCCGGCTTCTGACCTGCCGGCGGCGTCCAGATTCTGTTCAACCTGTGCCGGCGTGCTCATGCCGCTGAGCAGCAGCGAGACCTCGGAGTGGTTCCAGACCCAGTCCAGCGCCCATTCGGCTGCTGAACGCCTGGTTGAGACTTCGTTCCAGATCGCAGTGATCCTGGTGTTGGGCGCTGCCAGTTTGCCACCACGCAGAGGTTCCATGACGACGATCCCCAGCCCCCTGGATGCGGCATAGTGAAGACCGTCGGTGCCTGCCTGTGTCGCTTCATCGAGGAAGTTGTACTGGATCTGACAGAATGTCCAGTCCTGATACGCGTCCACGATCTCCCGGAACACTGCGTTGGTGTCGTGGAACGAGAAGCCCAGGGACCCGATGCGCCCTTCCTGGATGCGTTCGTGCGCCCACTCGAGGACCCCGGCGTCGTGCAGGTTGTGCCACCGTTCGGCATTGAGGGCATGCAGGAGGTAGAACTCGACGTGATCGGTCTGCATGCGCTGCAGCTGTTCTTCGAATCGCCCGGTCATGTCTGCCTGCGACTTGATGAGCCAGGAGGGCATCTTCGTGGCCAGGTGCACCTTGTCACGATAGCCGTCCTCGAGGGCTTTGCCGACGAGCACTTCACTCATGCCGCGGTGATAGGGATAGGCTGTATCGACGTAGTTGATCCCTCCATCGATGCCGGTACGGAGCATGGCGATGGCTTGCTGTTCGTCGATGGCCGAGGGGTCTTCGCCAATAGTGGGAAGCCTCATGGCGCCAAATCCCAGCGCAGACGGCTTCCAGTCGAGTTTTCCGAATGACCTGTAGTTCATAGGGCACACCCTTTCGCAGAAAATGGTTCGTATCCCAATATATAACGTCGGAGGGCTACTGTCAACGTCGTCGGCTCAGGTGGCATCAGTGTGCTCCTGAGGTGGCGTTTCGCGCTCGGTCCGTTGCAAACCGGGTCAAAGAGAATAAACTGATCGTGCATGAAATCAGCAGTCTACAGGCTGTTCAGGGCATATCCGTCCTGCGGGGCCGGTGCAAGGAGACATCAATGAAGAAGAGAGTCGCCGTTGTCTTCGGTTCGCGCTCAGTGGAGCACGAGGTCTCTATCATTACCGCCGTCCAGGCGATGAATTCTCTGGACGAGGCGCGGTTCGAGGTCGTCCCGCTGTACGTATCCAAGGAGGGCGTCTGGTTCACTGGTGAGGCCCTGAAGACGATGGATGCGTTCCGCGACATGGCTGGTCTTCCGGGCAAGGCGCAGCGCGTGCAGCTGCAGCCGTTTGCAGGGAAGTCGACCCTTATGGTGCAGTCCACGCACAGACCCTTCATGAGTCGCGGTATGGATGCAGAACCACTCGCTGTCGATGTCGCACTGCTGTGCAACCACGGCACCAACGGTGAAGACGGGACGATGCAGGGCATGTTCGAACTGCTTGGCATCCCGTACACAAGCGCAGGTGTGACCGGTTCTGCGCTTGGCATGGACAAGGTGTTCCAGAAGCAACTGTTTGCGGCCGCAGGGATCCCCGTCGTTCCGTACATCAGTTTCAGCAGGCGTGCATGGCGTGCTTCGCCGGACGACTGTCTTCGTTTGGCCGAGGAACGGCTGCAATTCCCCATGTTCGTGAAACCCGCTAACCTGGGCTCCAGTGTGGGGATCACGCGTGCAACGGATCATGACACACTGCGATACGCGCTGGAGGTTGCCAGTCACTTCGACCGCAAGCTGCTGGTGGAGCAGGCTGTTACCGATCATCGCGAAGTAAACTGTGCTGTCCTGGGCAACGATGAGCCGGTGCCGTCGGCGTGCGAAGAAGTCTTCAGCTCACACACCTTCCTCGACTATGACGCCAAGTACAAAGTGGGATACAAAGCTACGGCGCGACCGGATAATGGCGTTCAGAAAGCACAGGCGCGCAAGGTGCCGGCGGATCTCGGCGACGACCTCACCCACCGCGTGCAGGAGCTGGCATGCCGCGCATTCTCAGCACTCGATTGCCGGGGCGTCGCCCGGGTGGACTTCCTGATCGATGGATCGGGAGCCGTCTACGTCAACGAGATCAACACGATCCCGGGCGCCCTGTCGTTCTACCTGTGGGAAGCTGTCGGCATGCAGTATCGAGACATGCTGACGAAACTCATCGGTCTGGCCTGTGAAGCATTCGAGGATCGCAGGTCCAACATCATCAGCTACGATGTGTCAGATCTGCTGACGCTTGGTTCAAGGGGCAAGTCCGGAAGCAAGAGCATCTGACGGAGCCCCGTGGCCAGCACGGTCGTCGACGGCATCACGCTTGCATATGTGGATGAAGGGTCTGGAGACCCTGTCGTGATGCTGCACGGCTGGGGCGGTCAGGCGGCCAGCCTGACTCCGCTCATCGCAGGACTGCGGGACAAGTACCGGGTTCTTGCTTTCGACCTCCCCGGTTTCGGTGGCAGCAGCCCTCCTCCGGTTCCCTGGGGGACGCCTGAATATGCTGCCTTCGTCGGGAGAGCTGTGACGTCTCTTGGAATAACGCGCGCAACGTACGTCGGACACTCGTTTGGCGGCCGCATTGCCATATGGCTCGCAGCGCACGCTCCTGAAACCGTCCAGGCGCTTGTCCTCATCGATGCCGCCGGCATCAGGCCGCCGGCAACGTTCAGGCGGCGCACGCGACAACTCTTCTACAAGTTCGCCAGGACAGTCCTGCGTCTTCCGATTCTCGGAGCGCGCGGGCCCGTGCTGCAGGAACGTCTTGCCATGCGATTTGGAAGTCCCGACTACAGAGCGATGACCGGCGTGATGAGGGCATCCATGGTGAAAACCGTCAATCTCGACCTCACCGCATGCCTGAAGGCTGTCAGTGCACCGACACTGCTTCTGTGGGGGGAAAAGGACGCCGAGACGTCCATTGCGGATGGACGGAAGATGGAACGGCTGATCAGGGGGTCCCGGCTTATTGTCGTTGCCGGTGCGGGTCACTTCAGCTACCTGGATAGCCCGACATTTGTGAATGCCGTGGCGAGCGCATTTCTCCACGGAACGCGGGAAGGAGCAAACGGATGACGGGTCTGGCCACGCTTCTTTCCGTCCTGGCCGTCGCGACCGTACTCGCTCTCACCTGGGCAAGGCTCATTTATCTTCTTCACATGCTGCAGCTCGAGGAATATGACACTCGGCGGTTCGTCCACTGGGCAGTTCTCCACCTTGACCGGTTGACGGCCAATCCCATGCTCGATCTCCTTGGGTTGTTCGGGATCGTCGGACTGTTCCTGCGCCTTGAATCCGCACCTTCGATCATCATCGCCTGCAGTCTGTCGATAGCTGCCGGCCTGGCAGGACTCCTGTGGGAACGCCGCCTCGGGGCACGGAGTCCGGTGAAAAAAGCTCTGGTCATGACGCCTCGTGCGAGGCGTCTGCTGGTCTGCACGGCGATCCTCAGTGTGGGGACTTGCATTGCACTATTTGCTGGACGGACGGGACTCGCACTTGCAGTAGCGTCGCTTCTGCCAATAGCCGCGCCTGTGGTCCTGATTGCTGGCCGCACGATCATGGAACCCGTCGAGGCCTGCATACGAGACTGGTACGTCAGAGACGCCCGCAGGATCCTTGCGGGGTTTGCCCCGACTGTGGTCGGCATTACCGGAAGCTATGGCAAAACCAGCACGAAGTTTTTCACAGCGCATCTGCTCGAGTCACGATATCGTGTTTTGATGACACCCGAGAGCTACAACACGGCCATGGGCATCTGCCGGGTCATTCGCGGGCAACTTGGGCCTGAACACGAGGTATTCGTGGCGGAACTGGCCGAGAACGAACGGGGCGGGTTCAGGCATCTCCTCAGCCTGGTCCCCTGCAGTATGTCGATCGTGACATCGGTCGGCCTGCAGCACCTCGAGGAGTTTGGTTCCGAGGCCGCTATCCGGCGCGTCATGCAGGGATTCGTCAGCATGTCCGGGAGCGGACCCACGGTTGTCCTGAACGGCGACGACCCTGTCCTGGCAGATGTCGGGAGTGTGGATGGCAAGAGGCTCCTGCGGGCAAGTACGGAGGGGTCTCTGCCGTCCGACCTGCGTGCCGAGAACGTCGTGATGAGTGCCGGCGGCTTGTCCTTCGACATCGTGACGGATCGCGACGAGCGTTTCGCGTGCCATACGACGCTGCTTGGCCGTCATAACGTCGAGAACATCCTGCTTGCGGTCGCGGTCGCTCGTGAAATGGGTGTGTCCTGGGCCGCCATCCAGGAAAGTGTCGCCACACTGCAGGCGCCTCCTCATCGTCTGCAGATGATGACCGGCGCCGGCGGCATGCGCATCATCGATGACGCCTTCAACTCGAATCCCGCCGGGTTCGCCATGGCCATGGAAGTGCTGGCCGCCTTTCCCTCACGACGGGTGCTCGTCACACCCGGCCTTGTATCGCTGGGTGGTGCGGAGGATGCGGCAAACACCGAGGCCGGTCGGCAGGCGGCCGGAGCTGCCGACATGGTGATCCTTGTGGGCCCCAAGAAGACTCGGCCGGTGCGGGAAGGACTTCTGTCGGCCGGTTTCCCGGAGACGAGTATCCTCACCGCTTGTTCCCTCGAGGACGTCACTGGGCTCATGCGAAGTCTGCTGGCGCCCGGTGACACGGTGATGTTCGAGAACGACCTGCCCGATACCTACAATGAATGACGT
>JBAQYC010000168.1:0-10562 GCA_049299835.1 Candidatus Cryosericum sp.
ATATACGTGTCCGGTGGATTCGTACCGAGGGGAGCCCCCAGAGCCGTATCGGGACTCGCGGACAAGGACAGTACCATTATCATGATAAGGACAAGAGCGATCGAACGGTTCAAAAAGCGCATCTTCGTCAAGGCTTCATGCACCTCATTCCACAGAGATCGACCATTTCCACACGGTCGGCAAGCACACACCACCGCCATGGAGAAGCGTCGTGCATGCACACATTGTTTGGACGCATGTCATGCACTCCTTGTTCCTGCCGGCCCAACGCGCTACTCTGCCCGCGGTATGGTACAACAATGGGGACTGTCCCCTGTTACAAGGGCGCCTGCGGCTTCCATAGTCTCGATGGCGCGCTGGCCATCGCCGGGTTCGACCTCGACGGCTGCAATGCCGTCACGGATGACGGTGACGCCAAACCCGAGGCGAAGGGCATCGAGGACGGTGTGCAGAACGCAGTAGTCCGTCGCGAGACCGCAGACATACAAGGTCTTGATGTCCTGTGCACGAAGCCAGCTCTCAAGGCCCTCGCTGGTCGCCTCGAATGCACTGTAGCCGTCGTCGGCGTTGCCCGTCCCCTTGTCCAGAACCAGCAGGAAGCGGCTGGTATCGAGTCCGGTCCTGAACTGCGCTCCGAATGTGCCGGCAACACAGTGTGGGGGCCATCTGTCGAAGTGGACACTGGTCGCGGGGTGCCAGTCGCGGGAGGCGACGACAGTGGTGAAGCATGGCATCCATGCGTTGATCACCGGAACCACGGCGTCCCCGCCGGCTACGGCCAGTGCGCCCCCGGGACAGAAGTCATTCTGGACATCGACGACGAGCAGAGCTGCGTCCGGGCCGAAGCGTTCCGGGTTCATGATGAGCGTGCCTCGATCAGACTGCGCCGCAGGTCGAACAGTTCGCGGCTCACACCGACATGATAGGCGTGAGGGTTGGCGAAACGCTTATGCTCGCCATACAGCAGGGAGAACCGCTGGCCGGCCCATGCCGCGGTTTCCAGGAGAGTCGGGAAGGTGTACACGAGCTCGCCGTTCCTGACGATCTCCTTGCGGATACTCTCGCGCTTCAATCCTGCCACAGCGGTCTTTTTGTAATCGAAGTCGGGATGCATCAGGGTGGTTGGCTCGTGGTCCCCGTGTGCCAGGCACAGACCGTCGAGCAGCCAGAGACCATCACCAGAGTCGAAATACCGGTAGAGTTCCTTTTCGCCCGGGATGTTGATCTTGGCCGGGTTTTCAGAGATCTTGATGATCGGCTCGCCCTTGAGCTGGACCATCTTGTAGACCCCGTCCAGTGCGCCGTCGCTGTGGCCGGTCACGAGGCGTGTCCCGACACCGAACAGGTCGATGGGGGCTCCCTGATCCACAAGCGATTCGATGACGTACTCATCCAGCTGGTTGCTGACTGAGACCTTGACACCATTCAGCCCATTCTCGTCCAGCACGGCCCGCACCTTCTTGCTGAGGTAGGCAAGGTCGCCCGAGTCCAGCCGGACGCCTTTCAGGTGGTGACCCTGCGCTTCCAGTTCCTTGCCGACGATGACGGCGTTGGGGAGGCCCTGCTTGAGCGTGTCATACGTGTCGAGGAGCAGGACGGAATCGTCCGGATGCATCCGGGCATAGGCGCGGAACGATTCGAGCTCCGAGTCGAAACTCTGGATCCAGCTGTGAGCAACCGTCCCGCCAACGGGCACGTTCTCCTCGAACGCCAGCAGGACGTTGGACGTCGAAGCGACGCCGCCCACAAAGCACGCCCGGCTGGCTCCCATACCACCGTCTCCCTGCGCCCGACGGAGACCGAAGTCGTAGATGCCTCTCCCTTCGGCTGCACACACCATGCGGCGCGCCTTGGTCGCAATGAGCGTCTGGAAGTTCACTGTGCTGAGCATGAGACCCTCCAGGAGCTGGGTCTCGATGAGTGGGCCCTTGACGCTGATGATGGGTTCCCCCGGGAAAACGACCTCGCCTTCGGGTACAGCCGTGATGTCACCCGTGAAGCGCGTGTTCTCGAGCACATGGAGGAAGTCGTCACGGTATCCGAGCGAACTCAGATAGCCAAGTTCCTCGGGTGTGAAGCGCATGTTGAGCACATAGTCAACAGCGTCCCGCAGACCCGCTGCGATGGCATATCCTCCTCCGTAGGGATTCTGGCGGTAGAAGATGTCGAACACGGCTTCGTCCTTCCCCTTGCCGGAGAGGTAGTAGCCTTGTGTCATGGAATATTCATAGTAGTCCGTATAGAGTGGCGAGAATCTGCGGTGATACGCCTGCCCACGTCGTTCAGCCATGGTTCTGCTCCTTTCGAGACATGATGTCGATAGCCCGGCATGATTCATATTCAGTATAGTCTGAATGTGCAGCTGCGGCCACCATCCAGAACGCGTCTCATCCTTGCAAAGGTTCACACAGACTCTAGAATGACATCATGATACAAGTCTCTGGATCCTTTACAGGAGGATGACCATGAACCATCTCTTCGCTGAACTGGACGTGGCGGGACTCCGCCTTGCAAATCGTATCATCCTCCCGCCGATGGCAACCGAGCAGGCGGACGATGATGGGTGTCCGAGCCCTGCGACAGCAGGCCATTACGGCTCGCTGGCCGCCACGGGCGTGGCCATTGTCGTTGTGGAACATTCCTGTGTCGCGCCGGAAGGGCGCGCTTCACCCCGCCAGATGTCGCTGGCATCAGATACAGGCATATCCGGACATGCCGCCATCGCAGCGGCGATCCACGCCGCCGGCGCTCTTTGCTCCGCCCAGATCAGCCATGCCGGGTCGAACCGCCGGGCGGAAATGTCCGGCAGGTGCCTTGGCCCAAGCGCGGTAGAGAACCCTGTTTCACACCTGGTCCCGGAAGAGATGTCGAACAGTGACATCGTCGCGGTCGTTCGCGCCTTTGGGGCCGCGGCCGGCCGCGTCCGTGAAGCCGGCTACGATTTCGTCGAGGTCCACTGCGCGCATGGCTACCTTCTGGGCGAGTTCCTGAGCCCTCTGACGAATCACCGGACCGACGCCTACGGCGGAACACCGGCAGGGCGACGGCGCCTGCTGCTTGAGATCGTCGAAGAAGTACGGTCGGCCGTGTATGGGGATCTGCCTCTCATGGTCAGGCTCGGCGTCGCAGACAACCCACCCCTTCTCCAGCTCTATGAGGGCGGACTCACTATGGCGGAAGGTGTCGAAGCGGCGCGAGCGCTTGGCGACGCCGGCGTCGCCATCCTCGACCTGTCGGCGGGCATCTGTGGAAGCCGCCCTGCCGGGGTCACGGGCGAAGCCTATTTCCGACCGTTTGCCGAGGCCGTCTCGGCAGTCGTTCGCTGTCACGTGGTCTGTACCGGCGGCATCACACAGCCACAGACCGCGCAGGAAATAATCCACAGCGGAGCAGCCGATCTCGTGGGCGTCGGCCGCGCAATCGCCGCCGACCATGACTGGGTGCGCAAGGCCCGCGAAGCGACAGGGCGCCAGACCGCCTGAAGGAGCCATCATGGACATCAGCATTACGATCAGTGGCGAGGCAGGGCAGGGGGTCAAGACTATCGGCTCGCTCGTCGCCCGCGTCCTGTTCGACCGCGGGTATTACGTCGTGCAGGACGAGAGCTACCACAGCCGTATCCGCGGCGGACTGGACGCAACGACCATACGAGCGTCGGACGTGCCCCATTACGCCGTCCAGCCCATCATCGACCTGTTCATCCCGCTTGCCTCGTCTGTTCTCCCCTACCACCGTGCCGGGAATG
This sequence comes from Candidatus Cryosericum sp., assembly GCA_049299835.1. GTDB lineage: Bacteria > Caldisericota > Caldisericia > Cryosericales > Cryosericaceae > Cryosericum. The sequence goes on from JBAQYC010000168.1 coordinate 3,746, forward strand.
GCCACGAGTCCGAAATTGGGCCTGCAACACGGACGCTGTGCGACACCAAGTCCGGGGTCGATCTTCCCGGGGCAATACAGATCCCCGCAACTGAACGCGCAACAGTTCTCGCAGGCGACGCCCGTGCGGCCAATGTTTTCCTGTTTGGAGCCATGTGCCGCATGCTTGGCATTCCCCTCGACGCAGCGACCGCTGTGGTACGCAAGGTCCTGCCCGACAAGATCCTGGAGAAAAACCTGCCTGTCCTCGGAGACGGATACGCCCAGCAGGTCATGGAAGCGTGGTCACTGCCGGCACGGAAGCTGAGCCACCACGTTCTTGCCAACGCGAGCCAGTCGATCGGCGCCGCAGCCATCATCGCAGGCGTCAGGTTCTATTCCGGCTATCCCATGTCACCCGGCTCGGGCATCATGAATTATCTTGCGGCACATGCAGAACAGTACGGCATCGTCGTCGAGCAGGCGGAGGACGAGATCGCTGCGGCGAACATGGCTGTGGGCGCCAGCTATGCAGGCGTGCGTCAGATGGTCTCGACGTCCGGTGGCGGATTTGCACTGATGGTCGAAGCACTCTCTCTGGCCGGCATGACGGAAACCCCGGTCGTCATCGTCGACGCACAACGCCCTGCGCCCGCCACGGGACTGCCGACGCGCACCGAACAGGGCGATCTCTGGTTCGTCCTTCAGGCTGGACACGGTGATTTCGTACGATACCTCAGCGCACCGCGCACGGCGGAAGACGCATTCACGCTGACATTGAAGGCGTATGAGCTGTCGTCGAAGTACCAGATCCCCGCCATCATCCTGTCTGACCAGCAGCTGGCGGACACGCTGGTGACCATTCCGCGCTGGGACCTTGGCAACGTCCATCCCGACCGGCACCTTGCTGAACCGGGGTCATATCAGGAACCGTACCAGCGGTATGCGCTGACGCCGTCCGGCGTGTCGCCACGTCTGGCGCCCCTGCAGACCGACTGGCCGGTGATCGTCGACAGCGACGAACACGATGAGTCCGGACACCTGACTGAAGACCTGGACAACCGAGAGCGCATGGTGGACAAGCGCCTTCGCAGACAACGGGACCTGCTTGCAGACGTGGAGGAGCCGATCGTTCTCGGCAATGGTCCAACCCTGCTTATCGGATGGGGCTCGAGCTTTGGGGCATTGGAAGAACTCGCATCAGCCCACCCGGCGGACCTCCGACTCATCCATTTCAACGAGGTCTGGCCCTTGAGGACAGAGCGACTGCTGGCGGAGATGAAACGTGCACGGCTGGTGGTTGGAGTCGAGGGCAATGCGACCGCTCAGTTCGCACAACTGATTGCGCGCGAAACAGGAAGACTCATCGAACGCACGGTCCTGCGCTATGACGGTCGACCGCTGAACGCAGCATACATCAAGAGCAGACTGCATGACCTGGAGGTGATCTGACATGTGGAAGAACGGTATGGACATCGCCTGGTGCCCAGGTTGCGGCGACTTTGCTCTGCTGGACGCAGTCAACCACCTCCTCGAGACCGGCGACATCCCGCGAAACCACTTCCTGTACGTCTCCGGCATCGGCCAGGCAGCCAAACTGCCCCTGTATCTCAAGGGCGTCAACGTCTTCAGCGGCCTGCACGGACGCGCCTTGCCGGTGGCTCAGGCGGCGAAGATCGCGAACGGCGACCTGACCGTCGTCGTCCACTCAGGCGACGGATGCACGTACGGCGAAGGAGGCAACCACCTCATGGCTGCAATGAGGCGCAACGTGGACATCACGCTGATCGTCCACGATAACCAGGTCTATGGTCTCACCAAGGGGCAGGCGTCACCGACGACGTCGATGGGGACGACGACCGTCGCCCAGACACTGGGTGTCATGGTGGAGCCTTTCAATCCACTGGCAACTGCGGTGGCACTGGATTGCTCCTTCGTCGCACGGACGTTCGTGGGAGACCCCGAACATATGGCCGCTACCATGCGTGCCGCCATACGACACCACGGGTTCGCTCTTGTCGACGTGCTGCAGCAATGTGTGAGCTTCAACAAGGTCAACACGTTTGGCTGGTACAAGGAACGGGTCCAGAGACTCCCTGACGATTACGACCCGACAGATCGCCAGGCTGCCTTTGCCAAGGCGCTGGAATGGGGTGACCATATCCCGATCGGCATCCTGTACGTGCACGAGCGGCCCGCGTATGGCGACCTCCACCCCGCACTGCACGACAAGCCACCACTGTGGCAGAACTGGACAACCGACATGGCGCCGTACGACGCGCTGCTGGACGAGATGGCATAGGGAGAACCATGCGAATCATCAACCGCATCCTGATTACACTGCTGCTCGTGATCGGTCTGGCCCTGGGGGGATTCATCGCATGGGCGAATACCCCTGCGCGCCCGTCAGCCGAGGCCTATGCAGCCATGAAGAGCAACGACGATGTCAGGGTCTCCCTCGACGCGGCCGGCCGCCTGCTGTTCGAGCCGATCGGAGGGAAGAACGGCGTGGGCTTCATCCTGTACCCGGGCGCACGCGTCGATCCCCGTTCTTACGCCCCGCTCGCGCGTGGTATCGCAGCGGGCGGCACTGTCGTCGTCATCGCGCCGATGCTGTTCAATCTTGCAGTCCTCTCGCCGGAACGGGCACAGGATATCATCGATACGTACCAGGGTATCCGTACATGGGCCATTGGAGGGCATTCGCTGGGTGGCTCCATGGCGGCACGCTTCGCCCGCCTGCATATCAAGGAGATCAAAGGCCTTGTCCTGTGGGCGTCGTACCCGGCGAGCACCGACGACTTGTCCACATCGGCTCTCCCCGTGCTGTCCGTCAGCGCATCCAGAGACGGGCTTGCGACGCCCGCCAAGATCGCGGCCGCACGGCCGCTTCTGCCTCCGACAACCGTGTACCGGCCGATCGACGGCGGCAACCACGCGCAGTTTGGTTCCTATGGTACGCAGATGGGTGACCACTCTTCCACCATCCCGGCCGACGAACAGTGGCGGCTGGTTGTCCAGGCGACCGCCGACTTCCTGGCACAGGTGGCAAAACAGTAGCAGTGAGACGCCTGGGGCGCGCCTTCGCCCTCACCCTCGCGGCCTTGCTCGTCCTGCTGACGTACGGACCGTTTCTTGTTCCCGTGCGCCCCTGCCAGGGCAGGACACCTTATGAGCTCGCCGACCCGGACAGCAAGTTCGTCTATGTGCGAGGTATATGGCTCCACTACAAGATCTATGGGCAGGGCAAACCCCTCTTCCTGCTCCTGCACGGGTTCGGGTCCAGCACGTTCACATGGGACCGCATCGCTCCTGCACTTGCACAGTTCGGGACAGTCGTCGCCTACGACCGCCCGGGTTTTGGCCTGTCCCAGCGTCCCCTTCAGAAGGACCGGCACGGCTACGACCCGTATGATGCGACCGAGCAGGCACAGCTCGCCCTGGAGCTGAAACATACCCTCGGATTCGAGAAGGCAGTCCTCATCGGCAACTCCGCAGGGGGAGGCGTCGCGCTCGACATGGCCCTGAAGTATCCTCAGGCCGTGCAGGCGATGGTCCTGGTCAGTCCCGCGGTGTCGAGCAGCAGCGGGTCAAGCCGATTCCTGAAATCGCTCATCCATACGCCGCAGGTACAGCATCTGGGCCCGTTGCTCGTCAGGGCCCTGGTCCCCCGCATGCAATCCCTTGTCAAGACTGCCTGGCACGACCCTGTCGCAATGCCATCGGACGTCATCCCGGCCTGTCAAAAACCCCTGACCGCAAGCAACTGGGATGCGGGACTCTGGTACGTCACCTCAGCTCCCGGACAACTGGATCTGTGGGATCAGGTCAGTTCCATCCAGGAACCCGCGCTGGTCGTGCATGGCAACGATGACCGGATCATTCCACAGTCCGACAGCAAACGTCTCGTCTCTCTGAACAGCCGCTTCACGTTCGTGCCCCTCGAAGAACTCGGCCATGTGCCGCAGGAAGAGGGTCCCCAGGCATTTCTGGAGATCGTGCTCCCCTGGCTGAAAGGCACCATCGGACCGTCATCCGCATCTCACTGAGACCACCTTCACCGGCGAGTCTGGTCAGGTCGCTCGAACCTGTGCGCACGGCTTCGGCACCGCTGTGAAGCAGGCAGACTTGTCCTGCACCCTGCCACCGACGTTCAGCGGCCGCGGAGCAGCTCAGTGAGAGAGACGAAGCTGTACCCCTGACGCGCCAGCTCCGGCAGGACTGCCTTCATGGCGTCATAGGTTGCCATGCTGTTGGCATGACCCACAAAAATGATGCCGGGACTGATGTACCGCCGGACCGCCGCGACGCTGAGTGCCGCAGACCGCCTGGGGCTGGTATCCTCGATGGTCCACATCGAACCCACCATCAGGTATCCCTGGTTGGTCACGATCTGCATGAGATGCCTGTCCTCTGCAAAGTAGGGAAACCGGAAGTACGGGCGACTTGTCAGTCCCATGCCATTGAGAACCTGTTCACATGCCTGGATCTGCTTCACAAACACGGCATCCGTGATGCTCGTCGCCGCGGGGTGGCTGTGGGTATGATTGCCGATGTCGTGCCCGAGGCGCACCATCGTACGTATGGCATCTGGATGCATGCGAACGTTCGTGCCGACGACGAAAAAGGTGCAGTGGCCGTTGTATGTGCGGAACAGTTCGGCGATGCGCACAGCCGCCACGGCGTCCCAGTTGTCGTCAAAGGTGAATGCCACCACCTTACGGGTCGTTGCGATGCGCTTCAGATTGGTGCGGGTCAGGTCGACTGTCTCGAGCTGAGCCAGCTGGCCCTGGCGAAGCCACGGTTCCTTCTGCCACTTTGTCGAGTAGACGACGATCATGCCACCGGAGGGCTTCTGCTTCCCGACAAAAGCTCCCATCGGTTCCATCAGCTCGCGCAGGGGAACATACAACTGGCCGCCCGACACGACCGGTGCAACGCCCCAGGGCATATCAAGCAGGTCGAGACGATAGCTGGCGGACATCCCTTTCCAGACGGCGTGGCGCGACCCGATCGTCAGTGCGGAGCCAGTGGGGGACACTGCGTAGACGGCACCCCATGCCTGATGAAGGACACTGAAAGGAACCAGGATGGTATCGCCGATGCGCCTGGCCCTGGCAGACAACTTCGTCCCATTGAGCGAGATGGCAAGGTTGGCATCTACGGTCAGCAGGCGAAACCAGGACGTCGTATCGACCGCCTGAACAGAAGACACAGGCTGCAACACCGCTCCAGCACAGCAGAATACGAGGAGCACAACCACACACCATCGCAACTTCCTGCAGTCCATCCCCACCCCTTCGGCCGAACCGGCCCTTCCTGCGAGTATAGCGGAGGATGGCCGTTCAGCAATCAGGCCCTGCTCGGGACCTTCCGGCAGGGCCTGCACCTCTAGGACGAACGCAGGTGTCGTCGGGTTCCCGAACTCAGGCGTCCCAGGTGGCTCCCGCCGACCTGTACTGCAGCGCTTCGCTGATGTGTTCTGCGCGCACCTGCTGAGCCCCATCAAGATCGGCGATCGTGCGCGCGACCTTGAGGACCTTGTCATATCCACGCCCGCTGAGACTGAACCGCGTGACGGCCATGGCAAGAAACGCCTGCGCATCACGGTCCAGCGTGACGAGCTTGCGCACCTGCGGACCCGAAAGGTCGGCGTTGGCACGGAGTCCGCGTTCCTCGAGGACTCCCCGCGCACGCTCCCGGGCAAGGGTCACACGTTCGCGGATCGCTGACGACGTCTCGCCCGCATGCAAGTCTCCCAGCTCGGACGCCTGCAGACGTGGAACGGAGAGAACCATGTCGAAACGGTCCAGCAGCGGCCCGCTGATCCGGCTGCGATACCGCCTGACATCAGAGGCCGAGCAGGTACACGGATGGGTCGTGTCCCCGTACCAGCCGCATGGACACGGGTTCATTGCCGCGACCAGCAGAAAATGAGCCGGGTACGTCAACGTCTGGCGAACGCGCGAGATCGTGACCGTACCGCTCTCAAGAGGCTGACGAAGGACCTCCAGGACATCTCTGTGAAACTCGGGCAGCTCGTCCATGAACAGAACGCCCCGGTCGGCAAGTGATATCTCGCCCGGGCGAGCAGTCGCTCCTCCGCCGATGACGGCAATGCTGGACGCAGTGTGGTGAGGGTGCCGGAACGGGCGCCGTTCCACCATGGGCTGTCCATCCATCAGCAGGCCGGCAGCGCTGTACACGGTCGTGACCTCCAGGACCTCCTCGCGCATCATGGGTGGCATGATCCCCGGCAGTCGCTCTGCAAGCATCGTTTTTCCCGACCCCGGCGAACCCGTGAGCAGGATATTGTGCCCTCCGGCCGCGGCAACCTCCATGGCTCTCTTGGCCGTTGCCTGCCCCTTCACATCTGCGAAGTCCAGGGGCGAATCGAGCGCTCCCGAAGGCGGATCGTAGGCCGGCACGACCTGGATGAGTGGTCCCTCGATGATCGCCTGCACCGTATCGCTGAGGCCGACCGACGGCAGAAGGCGCGTTCCCTCGAGGAGGGCAAGTTCGCCCACGTTCTGATGTGGCACAACATAGGTGCGCGTCCCGTCGGCAGCAGCCAGGCCCGCCACAGCGGGCAGGACGCCGTGGACAGGCCGCAGCGTTCCTTCGAGCGAGAGCTCGCCGAGGAACACGTAGTCTTCCAGGGAGGCTTCGAGCTGGCCGGACGCTTTGAGAATGCCGACGGCCACAGGGAGGTCGAAGAACGCGCCTTCCTTGCGAAGATCGGCCGGTGCGAGGTTTACCGTGATGCGATGAGCGGGAAAGTGAAAACCGGCATTCCGGATAGCGCTCTTGACCCGCTCGCGGGCCTCCTGGACAGTTGC
>JBAQYC010000169.1:0-2899 GCA_049299835.1 Candidatus Cryosericum sp.
AGACACAGCTGACCAAGGTGGGTACCATCGTCACGTTCGACTGGCACCCCGCTGGAGGCGAGGTCGTCTATGTGACCAGTGAAGCCGATGGTTCCTACAAGGCTGTCGACCGCAAACTCGCGTCAAAGCAGGAACTTGTCATAAGGCAGGGCAAAACCACGATGGGGCCCAAGGTACTGTGCTCCTCGACTGGTGTCCTGCTGGTCGAGGCTGCCGCGACGACGACTCCGCGCCTGCTCCAGCTGAACATGATCTCAGTGGGATACGAAGGAACAACAAATGGTTCATTCTGGACACAGGTTCCACTGACGAAGGAACAGTTTGACAGGACGACTCGGCTGATTTTGAGCGGATCGACACCTCTCATCGTCTCTCCCGGCGGAATCTGGACTATTTCCACCTCAAGCCTCGGCTTCGACACGGCACACACGTTCCTCGGCCCCACAGGAATCACGTTTTACGACGGCACATTCTTCGGCCCTCTGCAGGATACGAAGGGGACGTTCCTCGGCATCAAGACCAAGGATGGCAAGGTTACGAGTGTGACCCCACCGCCCACCTCTACCGGCATTCTCCAGCCCTTCGTGCGTGGGGCATCGCGCACAACCGACGGCAAGACCCTTGTCTATGAACTCGGCATCTACGGTTCGGGCACGGGCACCGACGGCAAGACCGCTCCGCTGACGTATGAAACATGGCAGTACGTCGAGGGCTCGCGCAAGCCGACACTGGTCGTCAAGGGCAGCGCCCCGTCATTGTTCGCGTATCAGTTCACGGGCGGCAGCGCACCCGTCGCAACGGGCAAGCAGCCCGGCGCAACAGTCGCGACCGAGACCGGACTCATGTTCCGTGACAGACCCATTACCATCGGCAGCACCGTCCTGGAAGTGGCAGCTCCAACCGAGACACGGACAGCTCTGGCTCTTGGTCAGGGCTGGATCCAGGCAAAGGGACTGGGTCAGGCAAAGGGGAAAACCGGCTGGGTCTACGGCGCTTACGCGAAGATATCGCGCGGATCGATCGCCTATGTGCCTTTTGCCAGGGTGACCGCGTCCAGGACGGTCAAGGTCTACCTCGACGAGAAGCTCAGTGAAATGGCTACGACGGTACTCGAAAAAGGCGACAACGTCGTCGCAATGGGAATGACAGCAGACAAGCGGGCGATCCGGATCCTGCTGCCATCAGGAACGACTGCGTTCATACCAGCAGGCAGTGTCACTGTATCCAATTGAAATCCTGACTATACTTGTGCCAAGTGAGAGGGGGTGACGAGTGAAAGAACTAGAGAATGGGGACCTGTTGCTGGACAACGGGATGACAGTACCCGCGTGCAGGCGCACAAGGACTGAAGTCTACAGCCGCGTGGTCGGCTATCTGAGGCCTGTTTCCCAGTGGAACAAAGGGAAGAAGGCGGAGTGGGCTGACAGAACATGCTTCGAGGCCAAAACACAACACAGCACTGCACAATGATTTCGGTATTTGAATCGCCGCTGGATGTGGACCTCCTGCAGGGCCGTCAGCGGCGTTTTCATATCGTCACCTCAGGGGCCCCTCCTTGCGAAGAAGAAACGGCATGAGACTGGCACACTATGAGCCGCTGTCACTCAGTGACTTCCCGGGCAAACTGGCCACAACTGTATTCACGGTCGGGTGCAACTTCGCGTGTCCCTACTGCCACAATCCTGAGCTCGTCACTGCGACGAAGGATACGCCGCAGCTGAGCGAAGAGATTTTTTTTGCCTTTCTCGAACGTCGCAAAGGTAAGCTCAACGGCGTTTGCATCACTGGGGGAGAGCCGACCCTTCATGCCGATCTGGCCAAGTTTATCGACCGCATCCGCGCTCTGGACTATCTTGTCAAGCTGGACACCAACGGGTCCAACCCTGAGATGCTTGCGCACCTTATGGAAACGAACACTCTGGACTATGTGGCCATGGATGTGAAAGCCCCGGCCTCGCGATACAGTGAAGTGACAAGGGACCCATATGCTCTCACTCTCGCCGAAACCTCGATACGGCTTCTGGCCAATTGCGCCACCCTCCACGAATATCGGACTACCGTCCTGCCTCTGCTGTTCAGCGAAGTCGACATAGATGATATCGCCTGTATGCTGCCCCCCGGATCACGCTATGTCATCCAGAACTTCGTCCCGACCAAGACTCTCGACCCGAACCTTGTCCATGCCAGAGGGTTTGAGACCAGCGACCTTGAAATCATTGCGGACCACATGCGTCGGCGCTATCCTCTCCTCCACATCAGCACACGAGGCGGTCTCTAGGCTGTAACCGGATCAGTCCCGGTTTCTCTGCCCGCAGAAACCGGCCACCACGTGCCACTCTCCCGTGTAACCAATTCTCCCATGGTACGTTTACATTGGCAGGGAAGGGTCATCCATGGGGATAGCTACCCCTGACCGTTTGTCCTTCCTCACAGACGAGGAAAGAGAGCTCCTGCAGGCGCACCTGCAATTCTGGTGCCCATGCGTTTGACGTCGAATCCGGGGTTGATTGTGCGGCCGAACTATGCATCTGTATTTGCTCTGTCAGTCTTCCTTTCTGGACGGACAGGCTCCACCGGCCACGAAGCCCGTCTATAACATGACACCAGGGGAAAAAGGCGCGAGAAGGCACAATCAGGTTCAGTTCTGTCAATGTTGACAAAGTGAGATGCAGCATGAAGAGAGTCATATGTGTACTACTTGTTCTGGCACTCTGCACCATCGTGATGGCACCCGCTTCGACCGCACGGGCAGCAGGGTTCGCGGACGTTCCAGCGTCCCGGTGGTCGTTCGGGTTTGTCGAGGCAGCAGCGAAGGCCGGGTACGTGTCCGGCATCGGGGCCGGAAAGTTCGATCCCGAAGCAACCATCAAGCGCCAGGACGTCGCGGTCCTGCTTACGC
>JBAQYC010000170.1:0-2418 GCA_049299835.1 Candidatus Cryosericum sp.
GGTTGTGGTTCGGATTAGTGAGATCGGCAAGACGATAGCGTCTTCCGGTGTCCGGCTCGACAAAGCGATAGAACTTCCTCACGTACTCTGGGTCGTGTGGCGTGTACTGCGGGTTCCAGGTGCGTGAGTCCGTCTTCGCATACATGAGGATGACGTCGTGGTTGGAGGCGAACCTGCTGAAAGCCAACCCCTTGGCATTCGTGCGCTGCCAGATGAGTTCGTTGATGAAGTGCTCGGGCCCATAGACGGCATCCATGAGCATCTTCAGATAGTGGCTTGCCGTCGGGTCGCAGTGCAGGTAGATACTGCCCGTGTCCTTGAGCACGCGGCGCAGCTCCAGCAGGCGCGGGGCCATCATCGTCAGGTACGCCATCATGGGTGTCTCGCCCAGGTACTCGCGCATCGAGGTCATCAGCTTGATGAGGCGCTCGCCCGGCGGATCACGGGTGAGGTCACGGTCGATGACGAAGCGGCGGTAGGTCTCGTCCGCCTCGGCGCTCCACGTCCATGTGTCCTCGAATGCCTGGATCTGGGCTGTCGCCTTGGCTGCCGACTTTTTCTCGGGCTGGAAGATGATGTTGTAGTTGGCGCCGCTGTTGAAGGGCGGGTCCAGGTACACAAGGTCCACGGACCGGTCCGCGATACTCTCCCGCAAGACCTCAAGGTTGTCACCAAAGTACAGCGTGTTCATCCCTGTCCTCCCCACGTTTTCTGCAGCAACGCACCTTTCGGAAGATAGCCCTGACGGCGGCCCGTGTCAAGGCTGCCCGTATCGCTGGGCGCTGCCGGACCAGACTCTACGTCCGTGGCGCTTTGAGCAGGCGAGCGTTGATCGCCACGATCACCGTGGACAGCGACATCAGGACCGCTCCAACGGCCGGGCTCATGACGAAACCGATCCCTGCAAGCACCCCTGCCGCCAGCGGGATGGCGATGACATTGTACCCTGTGGCCCATGCCAGATTCTGCAGCATCTTGCGATACGTGGCACGTGACAGCCGCACGACTGCCACAACGTCACGGGGGTCGTCACGGACCAGGATGATGTCCGCCGTCTCGATGGCAACGTCGGTGCCGGCACCGATCGCGATCCCGACATCGGCCTGCGCAAGAGCTGGGGCATCGTTCACGCCGTCGCCGACCATGGCTACTGTCAATCCCCTCTGCTGCACTTCCTGGATCCTGGCGGCCTTCTCGCGCGGAAGCACTTCAGCAAAGAAGTCATCGAGTTCCAGATCTTTCGCCACCCACTCGGCAGCGGCGCGCGAGTCACCGGTCAGCATGATACTCTGGATGCCCATCTCGTGGAGCGCCGCAACAGCCTCGCGAGACTCGGGACGTATGGTGTCCGCCAGTGCGACAACTCCCTGAACGACGCCGTCGACCAGGACGTAGATGACCGTCTTCGCTTGCGATGTCAGCATCTCGATCTGAGCAGACGAGCCGGTCAGCCCGTGTTCGACGACATAGCCGGGCCGCACGACCATGACCTTGCGACCGTCGACCGTTGCCTGAGCGCCGATCCCGGGGAGTGCCAGGAATTCGGTAGTCTGTGGCAGGGCGATGGAATGTTCCTGCGCGCTGTGCACGATGCCGAGAGCTATGGGATGCTCCGACTGGGCCTCAACAGCGCCAGCCAGGCTCAGGAGCTCCTCCGGTGTGCTCGTCTCGTTCAAGGGAACGATGTCGGTAACACCAAACGACCCTGTCGTCAGAGTGCCTGTCTTGTCGAACACGACCGCCTGCAGGTTTCGGGCCTGCTCAAAAGCAGTCCTGTTCCGGAGCAGCAGACCGTTCTGGGCCAGCAGCGCTGTCGACACGGAAACAACCAGCGGAATAGCGAGTCCCAGGGCGTGCGGACATGTCGTCACCATGACAGTGACCGTGCGTTCCAGCGCGAACGCCAGACCCTTGCCGAGCAGCAGCCAGACAACCAGTGTCAGTATGCCTGCACTGAGAGCGATGATGGTCAGCCAGAAGGCTGCCCGGTCCGCAAGGGCCTGTGTTTTCGACCGCGATTCCTGAGCGTGGCGGACCATGTCGATGACCTGTGCCAGGTACGTGTCGCCGCCAACCTTCTCGATGACGACCGTCAGTGCGCCGTCGCCGTTGATGGCACCGCCGATGACGGCGTCACCCGGTTTCTTGTCCACTGGACGCGACTCGCCGGTCAGCATGGCTTCGTTGACGCTCGACGCACCACTCTCGACACGACCATCGACAGGAACCTTTTCACCAGGCTTCACAAGGACTCGATCTCCGGCAGCGAGGTGAGCAACCGGGTGATCCATGACGGGACCGTCAGGCATGATCACGTGCGCATCAGAAGGCATGAGTCGTGCCAGGCTTTCCAACGCCCGGGAGGCTCCCATCACGGACTTCATCTCCAGCCAGTGGCCCACAAGCATGATGTCGATC
>JBAQYC010000171.1:0-1812 GCA_049299835.1 Candidatus Cryosericum sp.
TGGCAGAGCGGCACAATCCTCTGTGTGGCTCTGCCATCCTGCACTAACTGATGTGCTGGACTGGAGACACAGGGGGTTCCTGTGGAAGGCTGTCTGCGATGGGCGGATTCTCCAGTACTTGCAGGACTGAGCGTCAGCTAAGGAGAGTACCTTGACATACCGTCCCTGCTCGCCCGGTGGACCCTGGGCTGCGACCTCGCAGCCCAGGGTATCTGTGATATCGTGTGCCTGCGAAACACACGGTTTCACCTGAAACCAATGAAACTGAACGAGCGCACTGCGATTCGGCTACTTCCACCAGTACCAGTACTGAATGTTCCAGTTACAATAAACAGTTCCTGTGGCAAAATGGTCATATCCCTTGAGTCCTTTCCATACCTCGTCTGGGTACATGCGCTTTTCGAGGTAGAGACATGGCAGGTCTTCGACGAATATGTCCTGGATGTGGCCATAAGCTTCTTTGAGAGCAACAGGTCAGAAGTGCGTTGGCCTTGTCCGGGTCATAGACATATCTGGCGAGCGTCGGCTTGTAATAGACGGAAGCAGACGCGATAGGTGACAGGACGGGGTCTGTCCCGACGCTGGCCTTGATCGTTACGGTCTTGCGATCGATGCCGTAGTAGAAAGCTTGCCGGACCCGTTTGTCCTTGAACCAGTTGGAGGTCAGATTCCATTCGATGATACCGGCGTTGACGCCCTTATTGTAGTAGACGTTGAACCTGTCGCCCATGCGAGTCTCGAAATCACGGGCGTTGTTCAGTGGAAGCGACTCAGCGGAGACGTCGATCTGACCGGTCAGCAGGTTGATGAGCAGTGTGTTGGTATTTGTGATCGCTTTCATCGTGATCGTCTCCAGGATGGGCTCACCGCCAAACCAATCCTGGTTGGCAGCAAATATCATGTACTGACCCTCGACCCTGGTCTTGACCACGTATGGACCGCAGTAAACGGGGTCGCTGGTGAAACTGGACGAGTTGATGCTCGCGGGGTCCTTGTCAAACTGCGGACCCAGGATATGCTCCGGGTAGATGACCCATCCCGCAGGGATGAAGGCATCCCAGTTCTTCCAATACACGCGACACGTGTACGTGTCCAGCTTCTCGATCCTGGTGACAAGATCCATCGGGGTCCGGCTGACGGCTTGGATGGCGTCGCTCATGCAAAGCTTGCGGGAGAAGGTGTAGTCATCGATCGTGACTGGTTTTCCATCCGACCACTGCATCCCCTTGCGCAATTGGAAGTCGGTGATGACCGAGCCATCAGCGTTGCGGACAAGGTGCTTGTTCTCCAGCGACGGTACATACGTACACATTTCGGGGAAGAGGATGCCGTATGGAGTCTGCGAAATGGGACCGGACGCAAGATACGTAACCTGTTTTTGCGTATAGCTGAATCCGACGTGAGAGGGAAGAGGCTCTCAGGGTACTCCTCGTCTGCCATGACAAGCGTCTTCTTTCCGGACGAGGCGGGATTCACCGAGTTGTAGACGGCGAAAGCGCATTCCCCGCGAGTAGCAGGTTCGGCAGGTCTCAGGTTGCGCGCCTTGTCCCATGTGAGCAGCTGGACGCGCGGACGGACGGCAATAGTCATCGGGCCGACCGCAAATTTCGAGATCTTGCTCTCATCATTCGCGAAGCAGATGGGTTCGAGTATCTTCGCGGCTTCGGTGGTCTTGTCGAGCACGCGCGTAAGCAGGACCGCGACGTCCTGGCGCTTGATGGTTGCTTCGGGATCGAACTTTCCGGCCCCGATGCCGGACACGTACCCGGCCTTCGCTGCTGCCTCGACAAACCCGAACGACCACCGGGACGC
>JBAQYC010000172.1:0-16101 GCA_049299835.1 Candidatus Cryosericum sp.
GATGACTGAGAGAAACGTGCCGCTCACGAAGCATGTCGACGACGATCAGGAGCTGGCCCGGCTGATGGCGGACCTGCCGGGTATGATCTACCAGGCTGGAGCAAAGGCACCGTTCGCCTTCAAACTGGTTGGCGGCGGCTACGAACGCATCCTTGGCCGTTCACTGGACGAACTCACGGACAGACGCGGCATTCGGCCGACACTCATGTATCCCTATGACCTCGCTCGCTACCAGGCAGTTGTCGAGAGAGCCGTGAGAGATAATGAGGCGTTTGAGGTGGAATACATCGTTATCCACCCTGACGCGACAGAACGCATGGTGTGGGAACAGGGCAGACCCGTTCAGACCGCCGATGGCTGCTGCTTCATCGAAGGAAGCATCCTCGACATCCAGGGGCCCGTACACGCACGGAAGATACAGGACGCGACGTACCGCATCTCACAAGCTGCTGCCTCCGCAGAGAGCCTGCAGGAGCTGTACGCCCAGATCCACCAAATCGTCGGCGAGCTGATGCCGGCCGAGAACCTGTATCTTGCCCTCCGGGATCCAAAGACGGGGTTCATCACGTATCCCTACTACATCGACCAGTATGACGTCGTGCCCCCTGACCCGCAGATGGCCGAAACAGGGCTCACGGCACATATTCTGCGGACCGGAGAACCGCTCCTGCTCAGTGAGTTCGTCGAGTCAGAGCCAATCAAGTCGGGCGACCTGACCCCCACGGGAACCTCCCCCATCAGCTGGCTTGGAGTGCCCCTGAGATTGCGGGGAAAACCCATCGGGGTGATTGCGGTGCAGGTATACCATGGCAGGTATCGCTACACCGACCGGGACAGGGATATCCTTTCGTTCGTCGCTGACCAGATCGCGGTCGCTATCGACCGTCGCCGCGCTGCAGACTTCCTTCAGGAGAGCGAATTGCGGTACCGCTCGCTTTTTGAAGACTCCCCAGTCGCACTTTGGGAGGAAGACTTCTCTGAACTCAGCAAGCGATTGAAGCAGGTGCTCCCCCAGGGAAAGGAGAATGCTGCGCTGTGGTTGCGCTCTCACCCCGAGACCGTTCACGAACTAGCCTCGCTTGTCTGCGTCGTCGACGTCAACAAGGCAGCCATCAGAATCGCCCGGGCCGGCCAGAAAAGTGAACTGGTCGGCCCTCTCTCGTCCACAATGCCCGTCGAGGCTTTCGAACGTTTCGAGCTGGAACTCCTGCATATTGCCGGTGGAGACCTCTCCTTCCAATGGGAGGGACCTGGGTCCGGCGTCCACGGTGAACCTATGTTCATTGCGATGCAGTGGATGGTCGCGCCCGGTGGCGAAGAGAATCTGCACAGGGTCCTTGTTGCGATGGTCGATGTCAGTGACCGCATCGCGGCCGAGACCGCACTGCGAGACTCCGAGGCGCGAATGCGCGCCCTGTTCTCGGCCATGAACGACATCATCGTGATCCTGGATCGCGGGGGCAGGTGTATCGAAGTGATCTCCACCGGGGCATCGCGACAGTACTCACCGGACCGTATCGCCGGCAGGAGTGTCAGCGACACATTTTCTCCTCAAGCCGCAGAGACAGTTCTTGTCCAGATCCAGAAAGCACTCGATGACCACATGACCACCGAAACGGGTTTCAGCAATGATATTGCTGGGTCTCTGCACTGGTTCGAGGTGCACATCAGCCCCCTCTCGGATGAGCGGGTCCTGATGGTCGCACATGACGCGACGGCACGCCACGAAGCGCAGGAAGCGGCACGTATCGAGGCATCCAAGGCTGAGAGCTACTTCAACACGTCAGGCGTCATCATGGAGGTCACGGACCTGGACCTTCATCTCGTCAGGCTCAACCGGAAGGGTTACGAGTTCTTCGGATATGCTCCAGACGAGATCGTCGGACGAGAATGGTTTGACATCAAACTGCCGGAACGCGAACGCGAGAAGACGAAGTCGGCGATTCGCCGCGAACTTGCCGGGGCGTTCCTCCCGAACTACACGGAAGGGCCGGTCGTCACCCGTACAGGAGAAGAGCGCATCGTCGCCTGGCACGACTCCCTGCTTCGCGATTCAGACGGCCGGGTCACCGGACTCATCTCCTCGGGCGTCGATGTCACCGACCGCGTCCATGCTGAACACGCATTACAGGCCAGCGAACTGAAATTCAAGGAGTTGTTCAACCAGGCCCGCGACGCTATCATTCTCCACATCACTAATGATGACGGAACGATGGGCCTCTTCATCGAGGCCAACGACGTGGCTTGTGAGTGGACTGGCTACACCCGTGACGAGCTGCAGCACATGAACGTCGCCGACATCATGGTGACTTCGACGCCGGGCCTTCTGGAGCAAGCAGGACAACAGCTGAACGAACACGGGAAGACAACCTTCGGGGTCCAGCTGAAGGTTCGAGACGGCCACCGCATCCCAGCAGAAGTGAGTGCCAGCGCGTTCAAACTGGAGGGGCGGACAGTGGTCATGTCCATCCTCCGTGACATCACCGAGCGACTGCGTCTCGAAAGCGAGCTTCAGCGCATAGACAAGCTGGAATCCCTGGGCACTCTGGCCGGCGGCATCGCACACGACTTCAACAACATGATGACGGGGATTGTCGGCAACATAAACCTTGCCCGCATCGAAGATGACCGCGGCCGCGCGCGCGAACTCCTCGAGGAAGCCGAACGAGAGGTCCTTCAGGCTCGCGGGCTGACGCAACAACTCCTGACATTCGCCAAAGGAGGAGCTCCCTTGCGCTCCGTGCAGAACGTCTCTCACATTCTGCGCGAATCGGTCAGTTTCGCCCTGCGCGGTTCTGACGTTTCGGCGTCGTTCGACTTGCCCCTCGACCTCTCCTGGGCAGACGTCGACGGCGGTCAGATCGGCCAGGTATTCTCGAATATCGCCATCAACGCAGATGAAGCGATGCCTGCCGGCGGGACTCTCCTCGTCTCGGCACGCAATGTCACCTTCATCCACCCCGTGCCATATCCAGACCTGGCTCCGGGCAACTACGTCCGCATCGACATCAGCGACACGGGGATCGGCATCGCGGAAGCAGACCTGCGCAAGATCTTCGACCCATTCTTCAGCACGAAGCGCCGTGGCAGCGGCCTCGGCCTTGCGACGTCCTATGCTATCGTCCAGAAGCATGACGGCTATATCGCCGTCTCCTCAACACTGGGCGTCGGCACGACCTTCTCCATCTTCCTGCCTGCCAGCCCCGCCAAGCCATCTCCTCAGCACTCTGACATGAGCACTGGGTTCACCGGTCACGGCCGAGTCCTGGTCATGGATGACGAACTCGCCGTGCGCCAGGTGGTAGTTGCAATGCTGATGAGACTCGGATATGAAGCCGAGGCCGTCTCGGATGGGGCCGCCGCCCTTCGTGCGGATGCAGAAGCTACAGGTGCCGGCCGACCGTTCAGTGTCATCATCATGGACCTGACGATCCCCGGTGGCATGGGTGGACAGGAGACTGCGGCATTGCTTCGGGAGAATCACACCCCGTCATTGCTCATTGCCTCGAGCGGATATGCCACCGACCCCATCATGGGTCATTACCGTGAGTATCATTTCGACGGCGTGCTCGCCAAGCCCTACAGCTTCACGGAACTGACGTCAGTCCTCGCTTCTCTCAACCCCCGGCTATCGGTCATCGACAGCAGTGTCGGACCCACCCAGATTACAGGATGACACTGGTGCAAGCCGGGAAGCCGCAGGGCCGACGGCTTTCCTCTTGAATAGCAGAGCCTGAGCGTCACAATGGTCTTGTGTCGCCGCTCGTTCTGTGACGATCACGGCTCGGAGGAACACGTGTGAAAGCATCCCGACTGGTCATACTGATCGTTCTAACTGCAACGCTTTCAGCAATGCCGGTGTTTCCGCCGGCTGTTGCGGCAGCGCCTGCCAGTTCTATCCTTGTTCTCAACTCTTACCACCAGGGCTACTCATGGACCGACGGTGAAGTCGCAGGCATCCGTAGTGTCCTGGGTGATGCGTCGACGGTCCAGCTCTCCGTAGAGGACCTCGACTGGCGCAGGTTTCCCACGCAGCAAAACCACGATCAGATCGAGAAGTTGCTGCAGACCCGCTACAGTGTCAACAGACCCGACGTCCTGATCGTTACCGACAATCCGGCGCTGGACTTCGCGCTGGATCACCGCAGTAGCCTGTTTGCCGACATGTCCATCGTTTTCTGTGGCATCAACGACTATCAGGCGTCGGTGCTCAGGAAAGACAAGAATATCACAGGGGTGGCCGAAGAGATCGACCCCGCCGGGACGCTTGCGATAGCGCTCAGGCTGCAGGCGCACGCAACCAGCGTCTATGTCATCACGGACTTCACGGAGACAGGTCTTGCCATTCGTCGAACCATCCAGAGCGTCATCCCGGCGTTTGAGGACCGCGCCTCATTTACGTTCTCCCCTGACACGACCATCACAGAACTCATGGACGAGGCGGCGGCACTCTCCGCCGGCACCATCATCCTGGCCGGCCCGTTCACCCGCGACAAGGACGGGACATTCATAGACATGCCGGCATTCACCACCGAACTTGCCCGGCACACCAGTCTCTCCATCTATGGCATCTACGAGCAGTGCCTGGGCCAGGGTATTGTCGGTGGGGTCCTCACGAGTCCGCAGCTGGAGGGTGCGAAGGCGGGCGAACTCGTCGCACGCATCCTGGCCGGTGAGCCAGCCGGTTCGATCCCCGTGGTGACCAGGCAGTCCACACACGTGGCGTTTGACTGGCTCAGAATGTCGGCTCTCGGCATTCCCGTGTCCAGCCTTCCTGTCGGGGCCACTGTGATCAACCGCCCCGTCACCATCCTCGACACCAACCGCCGGCTCGTCGTCTTCACGGCCGCAGTCATTGTTCTGCTCGTACTGGGTATCGTCTTCCTTGCAGTCAATGACGTCCGACGCGAACGCGCCGAGGCCAGTGCGCTCCGCCTCGCCACCGCTATCGAACAAGCCGCCGAGGCTATCGCCATCACCGATCCCGCTGGTGTTGTCACCTACGTCAATCCGGCATTTGAGCACACGACCGGGTTCCCGGACGCTGAAAGCAGGGGGCACAACATCCGCGCGCTTCTCGGAGACGAGGTTGCAGCCCCTCTCGAACGGCGTGTGCAAGAGAGCCTTACTCCTTACGAAAGCTGGAAAAAGAAGATCACCAGTATTCGCAAGGATGGCAGTCTGGTGGAACTCGATCTGACGGTCAGCCCCGTCCGGGGCCCGGGCGATGAGGTGGCAAACTACACCTATGTCGGGCGTGACATCACACAGGAGGCTGCTCTTGAGGAACAGCTGCGCCAGTCTCAGAAGATGGAGGGGATCGGGCTCCTGGCCGGTGGTGTCGCTCACGATTTCAACAACATCCTGACGGGCATCCTGGGATATGCCAACATGCTGGAACCGGACGCCGCCCCCGGGAGTACCATGCAGGAGGGCCTGCACGTCATCCAGCAGGCGGCAGAGCGAGCAGCAGAGCTTACAAAGCAGTTGCTGAGTTTTGCGAGACGAGGCAAGAGGCAGAACATCACCGTCGACCTCAACAGCACTATTCTCGAGGTCGTGTCTCTTCTTTCGCGGACGGTCAACAAGAACATCACTATGACCGAGCACTTCGATACCGATCAGGCAACTGTCCTGGGAGATCCTGGACAACTCCAGCAGGTCGTCCTCAATCTGGCCATCAACGGGCGCGACGCGATGTTGCAGGGCGGGACCCTGACGTTCCGGACATGGCACCAGCTGTTCGACGGCGAACAACTCATGGCACATCCCGGGACAGAGCCCGGCGTATTCGTCGCGCTCTCTGTCGCCGACACTGGTGTCGGCATCGAGAAAAAGAACCTCCGCCGCATCTTCGAGCCCTTCTTTACGACAAAGGACACTGGGAAAGGTACAGGCATGGGGCTGGCCATGGTCTATGGCATCATCAAAAGTCATAAGGGGTTTATCGACGTCACAAGCGACGTCGGCAAGGGGGCCACCTTCACCGCATATATCCCGGCAACCGACCTTGTACCTGCGACTGCACCACTTTCCAGTCTTCCCCGCAAAGGACATGGACGCATCCTGATCGTCGATGACGAAGAAGTCGTCCGCAAGCTTGCGCGAGAGATGCTGCGCCGGGCTGGATATGATGTCGTCACAGCTGCCGGTACCACGGAGGCGGTCACATGGTATCGCGCACATCCCCACGAGACCGACCTCGTCATCATTGATATGGTCATGCCCGGCAAGGACGGGCAGGAATGCTTCAAGGCTCTCAAGGCCATCGACCCGGACGTGCGCGCCATTCTGTCGACCGGCTATGGCCTGGATGGACATGCGCAGGACGCTCTGGATACAGGCATGGTTGGCTATGTACAGAAGCCATATCACATGGACGACCTTGTCATTGCAGTCGCTGACGCCCTGGCAAGCGACCCTTCGGCCGATTCGCCAAATTTGTCCGAGCACTGATCTATATGGCTTCCAGGAATCGATCTAACGGGGAGATGTGAGCGTGAGTGTCCGGGAACAATTGGTGCTGGACGATCCAGAAGCGGTCGTCGAACAGATCACCTCATTTCTGTGCGATCAGGTACAACAGCAGAACCGTGATGGAGCGATTCTCGGCCTCAGCGGTGGTGTCGACTCGGCGCTGGACGCATTCCTTGCAGTCAAAGCGCTGGGTCCCTCCCGGGTCTCCCTGCTCTTCCTGCCGGAACGGGACAGCAGTCCACAAAGTAGAGCAGACGCGGTCCGTGTGGCAACCACCCTCGGTGTTCCGTTGCAGACCGTCAGCATCACACCGCTTCTGCGGGCAGTTGGCGCATACCGCCTGGAGCCGTCAGCCCGTTTCATTCCACGCACGATTCAGGAACGGTATGTCGAACAGCGCTATCGCGCGCTGCAGGGAGACCTGCCTTCCACGTTCCTGCGAACGCTTCGCGGCGGCGAAGGGGTCGTTGAACTGCGCCGAAGCAATGCCTACCTTCACATCAAGCATCGTCTGCGTATGGTCACGTGGTACTATTGGGGAGAACTCCGCAATCAGATCATTATTGGCAACTGCAACCTGAGCGAGAAGATGACCGGCTATTTTATCCGCTACGGGGATGGCGGCTCCGATATCGATCTCATTGCCGGCCTGTACAAGACACAGGTCTGGCAGCTGGCCCGCTTCGTCGGCGTCCCTGAGGAAATCGTCCGGAAAGCTCCTTCACCCGATATGGCACCGGGAATGACCGATGAATTCGCGCTGCAGATGCACTACGAGCTGCTGGACCAGATCCTTTGGGGCCTTTCGCATGCCGTGGATCCAGTGGTCATCGAGGACGAGACGGGAGCAACCGCACAGCAACTTGCCTACGTGCAGGAACTTGTGCGCCTGTCTGCTCCGATGCGAGATCTACCACCCTCGCCTGATCTGAACGGCTTTGTGTCCTGACACCCGATCGATCTAGCGAAACACGATCCCTACCCGCTTGATGACGATATTGCTCACCTTTGGGCGCAGCAGTTTCTGATCAACCGCCAGGTACTTGGCACGGGCGGCCTGTTCCTCAGCCGTCACGGTCGCCTGCATCTGAGCCGCCAGTACCATCATCTGCTGTTGAAGGTCACTGACCTTCTGCTTGAGGTCATTGGCCTGTTCCCTCTGCCTCTGTGCCGCACCGTGTGACCTTGTGATGGCACTGATACTGCGACGCCGGCGCATGAGCAGCCCTATGACTGTTTCCACCGCCTGAACACCTTCAGTCGTTCCGCTACTCCGTGCCTGCATCTGCGCGATGTTCAGTCTCTGCTGTGCCTCGGTCAGGTTGTCCTGAAGCTTTCGCTGCTTCTCAAGCAGCTTGTCCTGCACTTTACCCACCGCTCCTGTGATGTCGGGAGCTGACAGCACTCCCAACCGTGCCATGAACTGCCCCTCGGTTTCGCCATCCTGCTGGGCAACCTTGTATTGCTTGCTCGTCAGAAGCGTCAGCGGCCGGACTTTCAGGACATCCTTGAATCGCGCCGTGATAGTCTTCCAGGACACCGGCTTCTGCAGGTCCGCAGGAACTTCCTGAAACAGAACGCCATCCGGAGCCCTGTCCAACCACGTCGTGCCTTCCGGCAGCTGTTCCGCAGTGGTCCAGTCGACGGCGGGCCACTGCAAAACCGGGACGGAGAGGAGCAAGTGCTCCTGCACAAATGCTCCTGTCGTCTTGTCTTCATACGCCACATCGGCCTCACCGAACAAATACGGGTTGAGCGTGGTTCCCGCCGGGACCGGCGCAAACTCGACTGGAACACCGTCAGGGAAGGCGGGCAGGTAACGCGACGGTCCGGCGGTCGGCAAGGCCTCATGCGTAACATGCTCGAATTCAGTCTTCCGTGTCGCCATCAGCAGTCCGATCTGGGCCTTGGTAAGTGGTCCGCGCAGGTAACTCATCGCGAACCGCGACCGCACGACGACATGTCTGGCGGTATGGACGTTGTGCAGCAGGAACTGACGCGGTTTGAGACTGCCGAGGACGCCGCTGAACCATGCCCTGTCAAGTGTATCGCCGCCTTCCTGCAGGGCTCCCTCAAGGCCACCCAGTACGCGCTCACGGTCGCCATCCTGCTGAAGCTTGCCGATGATCCAGGTACCGGCGTTGCTGAGACCCTTATAGTCAATGTCTACAGGGTTCTGAGTCGCCAGCAGCACGCCGAGCCCGAAGGCTCGCGCTTGTTTCATGAGTGTGAGCAGAGGCACTTTGGACGGCGGGTTAAACGGGTACGGCGGAAAGTAGCCAAACACTTCGTCGAAGTACAGAAGAGCCCGCAAGGAATCCGTCCCCTGCTGGAGCCGCATCCACGAGATGACCTCCTGGAGAAGAAGAGTCACGAAGAACATGCGCTCGGCGTCAGACAGGTGCGCGATGGCGAAGATACTGCAGCGCGGCCTGCCGTCGGGGGCGTGCAGGAACGTCTCGACATCCAGGGAAGCGCCGTTCAGCCAGGACTGGAATGAGGGCGAAGCTATGAGGCCGTTGATGCGCATTGCAAGGTCCAGTCGATCCCTGGGCGGGAAGAACGTATCCACCTCGAAGACACCAAGCTTCTCGAACGGTGGGTTCTGCAGCTGCACGATGAGGTCCGGGAGCGTCAGATCATTGCCTTTACCCCACGTGTCATTGATGATGGAGCTGATGAGGATATGCTCACGGCTGCGAATGGGGTCGGCATCGATGCCGACGAGGCCGAGGAGGGCGGACGTGACTCCTTTGACTTTCTCCTGTGTTTCTTCCTCACCGAGCTCCCCCACAGGCCTGCGGAAACTCTGCAGGACCGAAACGGGGATGCCCGCGGTCGAACCAGGCGTGAAGATCACAAAATCGGCAGCTGCCTTGAGTTGCGCGATCCGCTCGGGCGAGATACCGGAGGAGGCAAGCCCCTTCTGCCATGTCTCGGCGGTAACCGCGGCGGTCTGCTCGACCGTGAGACCTTTGCGCTCAGCCTCAGCAGGATCCACCCATGGCTGAAACTCCACGGCGGTAAGGTTTGGAAACGTCAGGAGCAGGTTGCCGAGGTCCCCTTTGGGATCGATTGCAATTACCGGGATCCCGTCGATGAGAGCCTCTTCGATGAGGTCGATAGACAATCCCGTCTTGCCAGATCCGGTCATGCCGACGATGACACCGTGTGTTGTCAGGTCCTTGCCGGGGTACAGGATGGGCTGTCCTGCCTGCCCCGTTGCGGGGTCCACCTCGGTACCGATGTAGAACGTCTTTCTGTCTTCGTCCATGGTTGCCTCCTGGTTGAGGTTCTCTTTATGATAAGCCCGGCCTGCGCTCGCGCAACACCTCCGGATCAGCCCAGCCTGAGTCCGTTGGGTACTGGGCGGTCTGTACCGATCAGCACCACGCCTTCGAGGGCGTAGACGCCGAGGACCAGTACTTCCGACGGGAATCCCGCCACGAGACGCGTGGGAAAATTGACGACGCCTATCACCTGGCGCCCAACAAGCTGCTCCGGTGCGTAGAGAGCCGTGACTTGTGCGCTGGAATGCTTGACGCCAATGTCCGGTCCAAAATCGATGGTCAGCCTGTACGCGGGCTTGCGGGCTTCGGGGAAAGGATCGCATGCAGTGATCGTCCCCGTCCTGATGTCGAGTTGCTCAAAGTCCTGTATCGTCGCCACAGTCGCCTCCAGTCCTTTTGGTCAATAGTACGCAGCTCGGCCCCCATGGCAATGGCCGTGTGGCCCGTGGCGGCTTTCTCAAGTGGCGTCTCTCGCGGACGATTCTGTTCGCTTGACACGGAGACTCCATTTCGCAGAATGTCGCCAGAGACTTTCACCATCATCTCCACAGGGGGTCACCATGGGCATCACGAAGAGGTTCACTATTCTTCACAGCAACGACATGCACGGAGATTTCCTCGCGGAGATGCGCGGCGAAGAGGGTCACCTTGTCGGTGGCCTGTCATTATTGTCCGGGTACATCAACCAGGTCCGGCGCGAGGAGAAGAACGTCATATACTGCATTGCGGGAGACATGGTACAGGGGTCGCTCATCGACGCCGAGTACAAGGGTATCAGTACGATGGAGATCATGAACTACCTGTCGCCGGACGTCGCTACGCTTGGCAATCACGAGTTCGACTATGGTCTGCCACACCTGCTGTTTCTGGAGAAGATGGCCAATTTTCCTATCGTCAACGCCAACCTCTATATCACCAAGTACAACAAACGCCTGTTCCAGCCATACGCCATCCTGCACATCGACGGCTTTGACATCCTGTTCATCGGCATCATCACAGAGAAGGTCATCGACATGTTGAAAACCGACAATATGCTGTCATCGTTCATTACGTTGCAGGAGGCGGCTGCCGAGGTCGGGAAGATCTGCAACGCCTACAAGACAGACGACATCGACCTGACCATCCTGCTGACCCACATCGGGTTCGACTCCGATAAGGAGCTTGCCGGCTTGCTGGATCCCGCATGGGGCGTCGACATGATTATCGGAGGACACAGCCACACGATCCTGGAACAACCAGCCATCGTCAACAATATCCTGATCGCACAAGCCGGGGTAGGTACCGACCAGATCGGACGGTTCGACATCACGGTGGACGACGACACCAACAGCATCGTCGACTGGACATGGAAGCTGGTCCCGATCGACAACGCCCACTGCCAGACCGACGAGAAACTCACAGCGTTCATTGATGGATTCAAGGATATTGTCGACAAGAAGTACGGCAGTATCATTTCCAAATTCACGCGAACGCTCACGCATCCGGAACGCACACGCGAGACAGAGTTGGGCAACCTGTTCGCCGACGCCATCCAGGAGAAGACGGGTGTCGACGTCACGTTTGTTGGAAGCGGCAGCATCCGAAAGACGGAGCTGGGTCCCGTCGTCACACTGGGCGACTACCTGGCCCTGTTCCCCTACGATGACTCTGTCACCCGGTTCACCGTATCCGGCGCACAGCTCAAGCACGCATTCGCCGGGTTCATGCGCCCGGAGAACTGCAATGGCGAGGGCGAGTACTATCAGGTGAACAGGGGTGTGAAGGCGGTTTACGACCTGGTGAAACATGAACTGGTGTCGCTGACGCTGAACGGTGTTCCTGTCGACGATTCCTCGCATTACTCCATCTGCCTGCAAGGATATCACTACAAGAACTCGATTGTCGGGCTTCAACTGACGAATGAAGAGCTCGCATGGCTGGGGAAGCCCCGCTTGGTCGCGACATCCGGCCGCGACGTCGTCGAGGAGTACCTTCGCAATCATCAGAACGTCCAGACAGAGGTCGAAGGCCGTCTCCAGTACGTCTAGACCTTGCGTCCGCGCGAGACCGGTGCAAGTTGTTAGCGGACTAGACTGTGCGGTACGACAAGGAGGTGTTCGCATGACGTTTGTCCCCCCTCCCATTCTTCAATGAGGGCTGAATGTGGTGATGTGGCTTCAGCAATTCGTCTGGCTTGCGCCTGCCATGAAAGCACTCTCGTTCCTCGGTACGGAAGACTCCTTCGTCGCCCTGGTACCGCTTTTTACTGGTGCATCAGTGTCGAGGCAGGCATTGACCTTGCACTCGTCCTGTTCAGCGTGAATGGGGTGAACGGCCTGTTCAAGCTCGCTTTCCACGCTCTCCGTCCTTACTGGATCTCGTTCGATGTCAAAGGCCTGGCTACTGAAGCCAGCTACGGGCTTCCGTCCGGCCATGCCGCGATCGCTTCGTCATGCTGGTCCCTCATGGCTCACCGTTTTCGCAGGACATGGGCTGTCTGGGTTGCGGTCATCCTCGTCCTGCTTATCAGCCTCTCCCGGCTCTTCCTGGGCGTTCACTTCCCGACGGACGTGCTTGGCGGTTGGGTCGTGGGCGCCGGCATGCTTGTCCTCTACGAAACTACTGGGCACCGCCTCGTGAACAGCTTCCGGCACGCTGCACTGGGAACACAGATGGCCTGGTCGATCGTTGTGCCGGCCATCCTGTTGCTGCTTACGTGCGGTGTACAACGTGCCATCGCACGTGTTGCGGACCCCATATATCCCCTCTGGGCTATCATGAGCCGCATGTCCGATAACCCACGCGACTGGAGTGGTTTTGTCTCGACGGCCGGGATCCTCGGGGGCTGCCTTGCAGGCTTCGCATTTCAGCAACGGTACGCATGTTTCGGTGCAGCCGGTCCCATTGGAACCAGGGCTCTCCGTTTCGTGGTTGGCATCGCTGGTGTTCTCCTGATCTGGCGTGGACTCGCCATCCTCCTGCCTCAGGGCACCGGTCTTGTCGCCCATATTGGTCGGTTCATCCGTTATGCCCTGACCGGCGTCTGGACGGTCTTTTTCGCGCCACTGATCTTCCTGCGGACAGGTCTCGCTCGGCTGCCGGAGGATCGCGACTGGACAGACTGGTCGAAAAACACCACCAGGGGCCCGCGGGGGCTTGACCAAAAATGTCTTACGGGCTAGGCTCATGGTTGGAGCGTTGTCATGTGCCCCTGGGCGTACCACATCCGATAATGGAGGCAAACGTGAAGAGACTTGTATCGCTTCTCGTCGTCCTGGCAATGATTGCAGGACTCACTGCTGGTGTATCCACTGCTACTGCTGCGACGACGACCTCTCTCATTCTGACAATCGGCAAGCTCAACTACACGCTAAATGGGATTACCAGGACGGGTGATCAGGCCCCTGAGATCACAGACTCCCGCACGTTTGTGCCGATCCGTCTGGTGGCGGAGAGTTTCAGCGCTGACGTCAACTATGACGCTGCAACCAAGACAGTAGGCGTTCTCCTTGGCGCTACGCAGTTCGAGTTTGTCATTGGTTCAAAGACTGCAAAGGTCAACGGTGACCCCGTCGTCATGGATGCAGCCCCCTATATCTCCAAGGCCGACCGCACGCTGATCCCGATTCGCTTCGTTTCTGAGAAGTCCGGACTGGTCGTTGGCTGGAATGGGAACACCCGCGTGGTCAGCGTCACCTCCAGAGCCCCTATTACGACCACTGTCAAGGTCGGCCTTGTCACCGACGTCGGCGGCCGTGGAGACCAGTCATTCAACGACTCGGCACTACGAGGCCTCGAGGTGTGGGCTGCCAAGAAGTCCTATGTCAAGGGTGGCGGATACACGACCATGACCGATGCTGCGTACAAGCAGTCCTTGGCCGACAACGCCCCGGATCTCAGTGACCGGAATATTGCCCCACTCACAAACATCCTTCCAGTCATCCTTGAGTCCAAGGAGCAGACGGACTACATCCCCAACCTCACAAAGCTCGCCGAGGATGAGGGCTGCAAGCTCATCGTCGCCGTCGGCTTCATGCTTTCTGATGCTACTTACCAGGTCGCCAAGGAGCATCCGCAGACCAAGTTCATGCTGATCGACGCCGTTCCATCCGACCCCACGACGTTTGCAAATCTGCCCACGCTGCCCAACCTTGTTTGCTTCCTGTTCAAAGAAGAGCAGTGCGGGTTCCTTGTCGGCGCCAGTGCCGGCTATGCCACGAAGGCTGACAAGATTGGCTACATTGGTGGTATTGCCGTTCCACCGGTTCAGCGTTATGAGGCTGGCTTCTTCGCCGGCATCAAGACGACCAACAAGACTGCCTACGGAACCGACGGCAAGAACGTCGCCAACGTCTACGCCGGCAGCTTCGGCGACCAGCCCAGGGGAAAGCTGATTGCCCAGACCATGCTCGGCCAGAAGTGCGACATCCTGTTCCACGCTGCTGGAGCCACTGGCAACGGTATGTTCGAAGCCATCAAAGAAGCCGGCGGACCTGACAAGGGTCTGTGGGGCATCGGCGTCGACGTCGACATGGGCAAGAACCCGAACCTGTATCCTGCCGGCACGCTGACCTCTGCCCTCAAACACGTCGACTTCGCTACCTACGTTTCCGTCAAGTCCGTAGTCGAAGGTACCTTCACGCCCGGCGTCGTCACCCTGTCTCTTCGCAATGGTGGTGTGGGTTGGGCCCAGGGGAATGTCTCCAAAGTCCTGTCTGCTGCGCAAATTGCCAAGATCAACGCTCTTCGTCAGGACATCATCGACGGTAAGATCACTCCTCCCGAGGACCCGGCGAAGGTCCCGGCCTGGACAGCTCCGACTGGATACTAGACTCGGCTTCAGAATTGACTGTCAACCCCCGGCTTCGCGCCGGGGGTTTTGTGTGCCGATGTGGCGAACAGGCCTGACGATGCGAGTGGCCGAGCGGTCTCCGTGAAAAGACTCGATCTGACTGTATGCATTTCACGAACAACGGGGTATACTTCCAGTATGGGTATGTGCCGGAACACGCCTGGTGGGGGAGTGAACCCCGGGAACACCGTCTTACCCTGTGACTGACTTGCTGTCGAGACACGGATCATGTATTTGTGCTACAATGGTTGCTGTCAGATTATTCTGTTCTGGAGGAGAACAAATGAGAAGATTGCTGTCCGTTTTGCTGATCGTCGTTCTTGCTGCGTCCGTCTTTAGCGGATGCAAGACAGCCACGCCCGTTGTGGATGAGATCAAGGTCGGCCTTGTCACTGACGTTGGCGGCCGTGGAGACCAGTCATTCAACGATTCGGCCATGCGCGGTCTCGAGATCTGGGCCGCCAAGAAATCCTATGTCAAGGGTGGCGGATACACTGCCATGTCTGATGCAGATTATGCACAGTCTCTGGCCGACAATGCTCCTGACCTTACAGACAAGAACATTGTCCCTATCCCGGGCATCACCCCTGTCGTGCTTGAGTCCAAGGAGCAGACCGACTACATCCCCAACCTTACCAAACTCGCCGAGGACGAGGGATGCAAGCTCATCGTCGCCGTCGGCTTCATGCTTGCCGACGCCACCTACGAGGTCGCGAAGAGCCATCCGGACGTCAAGTTCATGCTGATCGACGCCGTTCCTTCCGATCCCACGACATTTGCACCTCTCCCCAACCTCCCCAACCTCGTTGACTACCTCTTCAAAGAAGAGCAGTGCGGGTACCTTGTCGGCGCTATCGCCGGCATGGCGACCAAGACCAACAAGATCGGCTACATCGGCGGTATCGCCGTTCCGGCCGTTCAGCGTTATGAGGCTGGCTTCTTCGCTGGCATCAAGACGACGAACCCGACCGCCTACGGCACTGATGGCAAAAACATTTCCAATGTTTATGCCGGCAGCTTCGGCGACCAGCCCCATGGAAAGCTGATTGCCCAGACCATGCTAGCCGCGAAGTGCGACATCCTGTTCCACGCAGCCGGAGCCACTGGCAACGGTATGTTCGAAGCTCTCAAGGAAGCCGGCGGACCTGACAAGGGTCTGTGGGGCATCGGCGTCGACGTCGACATGGGCAAGAACCCGAACCTGTATCCTGCAGGCACGCTGACCTCGGCCATCAAGCACGTCGACTATGCAACATGGCTGGCCATCAAGTCCGTCGCTGAGAACACCTTCAAGTCTGAGGTCATTACTCTCTCTCTGACCGACGGTGGTGTGGGCTGGGCCCAGGGGAATGTCTCCAAAGTCCTGTCTGCCGACCAGATCGCCAAGATCGAGACACTTCGTACGGACATCATCGACGGTAAGATCACTCCTCCCGAGGACCCGGCGAAGGTCCCGGCCTGGACAGCTCCGACTGGATACTAGACTCGGCTTCAGAATTGACT
>JBAQYC010000173.1:0-8829 GCA_049299835.1 Candidatus Cryosericum sp.
CGGTTCCTCGATGACAAGCGCGAAGCCCTTGCGAAGCTCGAGCAGGGGAAGCTCAGCAACAGCGAACGTCGTTCAGTACTCGTTCTTCGGCCCTACATGGACAGCTTGTCCGCCCTGATTGGATCCGGCTATTTCGGGGATACCCTATGGCAGTTGCGCAACGCCCGGCGGGGTCTCTATCAGTTGCTGTACATGACAGAGATCCCCATGTACGTCCGAGGAAAGGCTCTCATTCGCCGGCTCGAGGAATTGTCGACGCCTCCTACGGCGCCTGCTGAACAAATCCAGTTGCGCTCAGGCTCTCACCAGGAATTGGCTCTCGAGGAATCGCACATCATCGACCAGTATCTCCTCTTTGCGGAAGACAGAGCCAGCCGCTTCGATGACAAACAAGCCATAGCGGAACGGATCTTCAAGGCACGCCAGTACATGAGCAAGCTTGAACCACGGGTGGCCCACTCTACAAGTACGGGCGATTCGACCCGGGATCCAGTTCTCGCTATCCTGCTGCCTTCACTCGACGAGGCAAGTACAAAGGAAGCACAGGAACATCTGGAACATGAGACAGAAGCATTGAAGCGTCAACTGAGCGACACGGCTGTTCAGATTGATGCCTCCAGAAGCACCGACGAGGTTGTCGCTGAAGTCCTCCGTGTTTCTCTCGATCGACACCTTGACCAGACAATCATCGACGACTGGATGAACAAGGACTATGCTCGTCTCCACTCGTTCTTCCCGGGCTACAGACTCAAGTCTGTCCCGGTTTTGGGGGATGAGCTCGGGGCTCGTCCGGCATATGATGACCCAGAAGCGGTTGCCCTGAGAGGTGCCTCGCTCGGCCACCGGCAGACCGTCTGCCCGATAGTCTCTTCCCGTCGCTGGCTTTCGCCCGAGATCACCCTCATGATGACGTATTTCCCTGGCAAAGCATACATCCAGACCGCGATCAGCAGCTGGGACCCATGCCTGGCATTTCACGTTCAGCGAGAGACTTTCATCATGGCACTCTCCTTTTTCGAGCTGCAGAACATCGCCAATGTCGATGGAATGTTGACACCGCAGAACAGTTTGCTTGCAACATTCCAGCTCCTGATCGAGGATGCGGCGGCGGCCCTCGACATCGAGATCCTTCAGAATCGACTGTCCCACCACGATGCGGGTTCGTTCCTTCAGACGCGCGTTGCATTGCCTCCCGATCTTGCAGCGTCGTTTGCATCCATAGCGACGTTCGACTATGGTCTCTCTCTCGCCCGGTTCACGTTTCGCAGACACTTCCGCGAGATGCGCCGGATCTCTCGCACAAGCAACAAGAAGATCTCCTGGGCATCTTTCTACCAAGGTCTCTTTGAGCAGGGAACGTTTGACCCCGCTCAGCTCAAGAATCCATGAGCGGTGAGCCTCAGCCTGGGGCGGTCGGCGTTGACCGCCCACTGTTCCTTGCCATCGCCGGTAATATCGGAGTAGGCAAATCCACGCTTACGCGTCGTCTGGCTGACAAGTGGGACCTTACCCTGCTTCCTGAGCCGTTCAAGCAGAAACCCTTCCTCAAACTCTATTACGATGATCCCAAGCGATGGGGAATACAGTCTCAGCTTTTTTTCCTCACGCAGCGAGTGAAACTCTTCAAGGAAGCCGGCGCTCTCACCCATTCCAAGATCGTGGACCGTACTCTGTACGAGGACGCAGAGATATTTGCGCGTACAGCGCTTCCCCGCGTGGAGTATGAGATATACCTTCAGCTCTACGAGTATCTGCTGGAGAACCTCCCGGTACCCGACCTGGTCATCTATCTCCGCGCATCCACGAGGACACTTTCGCGACGCATTCAGTCGAGGGGGCGTTCGTTCGAAAAGTCCTTGCCTTCTTCCTACCTGCGGAAACTCAACGAACGATATGATGCCTGGGCGAACTCGTTTGTGCGCGCCCCGCTGATTGCCATCGATACTGACGACCTTGATCTGTTCAGTCTGTTCGGCGAATACGAGAAGGTTACCGACAGCATTGCTGAAGCTCTTCTGCAGAAAGGACTGACATGGCAGCACACGACTACGATACCCAGGCTTTCCTGAGTATTCTCACTGAACCTCTGCAGGAAGCACTTGAGGGGCTTGATCGATTCGATGAACTCGTAGAGGTCGTGCTTGACCTCGGACGTGTCCCCGAAGCCCGGTTCGAATTCGACTTCATTCCCCTCAGCGAAAGCAAGGTCACCAGGGGGGACATCGACTTCGTCGTTCGAAAAGTCGGAGAATTCGACCGTGACAACAGGGGCGGGATCGAACAGACCCTGCATCGCATCTCTGCTATCCGGAACAGGCACAACGACATTGTTGGACTGACGTGCCGAGTCGGACGTGCCCTGTACGGGAAGATCGAGATCATCGAAGACCTCGTCAAGAAAGGCTCGAGTATTCTGATACTGGGGAGACCGGGCATTGGCAAGACGACGCTACTGCGCGAGGCATCCCGGTACATGAGTGATACACTGAAGAAGCGTGTCATCATCGTCGATACCAGCAATGAGATCGGAGGGGATGGCGACGTTCCTCACCCCGGAGTCGGGTCTTCTCGTCGTATGCAGGTACCGCTGAACAAGGAGCAGCATGACATTATGATCGAGGCCGTGGAAAATCACAATCCGGAAGTAATCGTCATAGACGAGATCGGCCGCATCGAAGAGGCACAGGCATGCCGGACGATCGCCGAGCGTGGCGTCGAGCTTATCGGGACAGCACATGGCAACGACCTGGGAAACCTCATTACCAACCCGACCCTCATCGACTTGCTTGGAGGCATTCAGACAGTCACGTTGAGCGATGAAGAAGCACAACGCCGTGGCACACAGAAGAGTGTTCTCGAACGCAAGTCTGCTCCCACATTCGACGTGCTCGTGGAACTGCGGGAGCGTGATGTCCTGGCCGTATACCATGACTTGGCAGACGTTGTCGACAGAGTTCTGCGCGGCTTCGATGTGCAACCCGAAATACGCAGGAGAACGGCCAGCAAAGAGTTCGTGATCGAACCGCCTCATCGGCAAGAGGCTCCTGCCTCCCAGCTTGGCCCTGACCAGCTGTGGACACAGGATTCCAGCGTCAGACTTTATATCCAGGGAGTCAGTCAGAGTTACATCGAGCGAGCCTCCCACAGTCTGCATACCGATGTACGGGTCGTGCGCACCATGGAGGATGCAGACACCGTGTTACTGAGTGACACGCTCGCGGCCAAGAAACCATTTCTTGTGGAACGGGCCGAAGCACTCGGATTACCCCTGTATACAACCAGCAAGAATAGCCTGGCTGCTATCAAGGACCTCCTCAGACGCATCCACTCGATGTCTGTAGACAAGGACAAGTATGCTTCCTGGGTTCACCTCATGCGCGAAGCCGTCGTCTCGTCGACCTCACGTGAACTACCCTATGCAACTGCCTTCGAGCGGCGGATGCAACACAGACTCGCAGAACGACTCGGGCTGTTCAGCGAGAGCGAAGGTATTGAGCCGTTCAGGCGCGTTGTTGTGTACTCTCCGACGATGAAGCCGACTCAGGGTCCTCCTGGAGCGGTGTGATGAAGCAGTCATTCTTTCTAACCTTCGAGGGCATTGACGGGTGTGGAAAGAGCACCCAGGCCGAACGTCTCGAGCGGACACTCACGAAGAGACAGTTTTCCGTCACACATACGTTCGAGCCGGGAGGAACGATGCTCGGTCGAAAGCTCCGAACGATCCTCGTTCACGATGAGCTCAACCTGTCCCCGTTTTCTGAAGTGCTCCTCTTCGCGGCCGATAGAAGGCAGGACATCGATGAGGTCATCAACCCGGCACTGGAACGTGGCGACATCGTTATCGGCGAACGGTTTGCAGACTCATCGGTCGCGTATCAGGGGGTCGCGGGAAACGTCGGTAAGGAACGGGTGGAACGGCTCATGGACATCGTAACGTCGGGCCTGATCCCCGACCTGACGCTGCTCCTGGACATCGATCCACGCATCTCCCTGGCACGGAAGACTGACCTCGACCGGATCGAGCAACGTGGCTCGTTCCTCGATGTCGTGCGCCACGCCTTTCTCGACATGGCTGCAAGCCAGCCGAATCGTTGGGTGGTCATCGATGCGGCTCGTCCTGCAGATGACGTCTTCAACGATGTGCTGGAGGCAGTGTTGAAACGACTGAAAATTGTGGAGGCGTGAACATGTCCGAACTGCGTTCTTCTGAACCTGACCACATCGACGAGCTTCTTGGAAGTCTCCAGGAATCGCGCACGGCGCATGCACCTGCTGGAGCTCCTGTGCCCCCTACCCAGCAGCACCGTCGAAAAAGCAGAGTCTGGATTGTGTTGGTCGTCGTTGCTGCAGTTGCAGCCTCAGCGGCCTTTTTGCTTCTCCAGGGAAGAAAAGCAAGTCTCAACATCCGGTCATTCCCATCAGGGGCTACCGTGTTTCTCGACGAGCAACAGGTCGGGACGACACCTCTTGTGCTATCCCGGGTAACTCCGGGGACCCATGCGATACAGATCCACCTGGCTGGCTGGGAGACTTGGAAAGGCACTGCGACGGCAGAAAGGGGATCTACAACGCAAGTCATTGCAAACATGACCCATGCTGCTTATTCCCTGGTCGTCACGTCGACCCCGCCTGGCGCGACAGTACTGCTGGATGGGACAACCAGGGGCGTCACCCCTCTCACGGTAGCGGGTCTCAAGCCGCGCAACTACGCACTGGTTGTTTCGCTTAGAGGCTATGCCGCGATCTCGCGCACGGTCGATCTTACCGATTCGGCACAAGCTGCGCAGGATTTCTCTCTCACTCAGGCATTTGGCAAACTGAGCATCATGTCGGACCCGACAGGGGCTCAGGTCATTATGGATGGCAAGCCCTATGGCGTAACACCGTTGAAGATCGACTCATTCCCTGTCGGCAGTTATGCCTTGACACTCAAACTGGACGGCAGCAAGGACATTGTCGATGTCCTCTCCGTCGAAAATGGCGCCACTTTGACAAAACAGTACAAGTTCGATCTTTCGCTAGGCGGGCTTGCCATATCCACTGATCCACCAGGAGCGTCCATTACCATCGACGGCCAGGCCACAGGCCAAATCGCACCCTTCACGTTCAGCAAATTGAAGGAGGGAACACATGAGATCTACCTGGAACTGCCCGGTTACCTCCCGTGGTCAGGTGAGGGATTGGTGTCCAGCGGCCAGACGGGCAGCCTCTCCATCGCCCTCACAAAGCTGCACTAAGAACAGGTTGACGGCCGACATCTCAGCGTATATACTACTGAAGCCGTACAGGACGGGGAGCCAGCGGTGCCCTGTTGCCCGGAATCCGCTTACCGGGGTCCATGCTGAGCATGCGGGACGCACATTTCCAAAACAGTCGCTGTTGAAGGCGTTGAAGGCTGCAAACCATGCAATGGGAAGCTCTGAACTCTGCCAGGTCCGGAAGGAAGCAACAGTACTGAGTAGAACATGTGCCGTGGCCCGATGCAACTGGAGCCAGAGACAGACGACCACGCCGGGGGTTTGCGCAACAAGTGCTCAGCGTACGGTTTTTTCGTCTTCCTAGCTTGGACGGAGAGCCGTCACAATGCAGAGGGATGCTATTCCTTCACCCCTGCCGATCCAGCCTGTTGCATCGTTGCCCGTCACTTTGACGTCGACATCCGTCGGGCGGAGTCCAAGGAGATGTGCAAGTCGTTTCTGCATGGGAGCCTGATACCTTTGCAGTCTCGGCCTCTCGGCAACAATCGTAATGTCCGCCGAAAGGATCCTCAGCCGGCGAACCCGCCTGTCCGCCATCACACGTTCCAGCAGTACCGCGCTGTCTATTCCAACAAACTGCCGGTCTGATGACGGAAACATTGCACCGATATCCCCGGCTCCAGCACATCCCAGAACAGCGTCCATGACAGCGTGCAGGACGGCGTCAGCATCTGATGTTCCATCGAGTCCCAGTTCCGAGGGAACGGTGATGCCTCCAAGGATCAATGACCGTCCCGGTATCAACCGATGGACGTCGTAGCCAAATCCAGCTACGGTCCGGGCCTTCGCCAGGAAGGCTTCCTCGACAATCTGAACATCGCCGGGCACAGTCACCTTGATGTTCCGGGCATCACCTTCAACGGTCGCGACCCGGCCGCCAGTCGCCTCGACAAGGGCAGCCTCATCACCAAAACATCCACTATCTGTGTTTGCGGCATACGCTGACCGCAACGTGGTCAATCGACACAGCTGAGGTGTCTGAACAGCGGCAATCCCCGTCCTGTCCAGTACTTCGGTCCCGCCTCCCGATATCCGCCGCAAAGAGTCAATCACTGGAACCGTCGGTATAACGATGTCTCCCTCATCCCTTGCTACCAGTAGCCTCTTCAAGAGTGCTTTGCTGACCAGAGGGCGAGCGCCATCGTGGACCAGAACCCAGTCGTCATCGGAAGCGCCATTGTCCACAAGCGTCTTGAGGCCACAAAGCACGCTTTCGGCTCGCGTTGGCCCTCCGATCGCCAGATAGACGCACACGCGCTGTGGAAGGGCCGCCTGGATGACGCACCTCTCCATCTTCGTACGGTCGTCCGGCCTGCAGACCAGAACCAGCCGCAGAACAGGTGCATGACATACTGCTTCCAGAGTAGTACAGATGAGCGGTTTCCCCGCAATGGAGGCGAAAAGTTTGTCTCCTCCGAATCGGGTGCTGCTTCCAGCCGCAACAACAATGGCAGCAAGGCCTGGCCGATGGACCCCGGCAACTTTCACAGTAAATCGCCTCCCACATCGGTGACCCGCGGGAACGCGGCAGCAATCGCCTCACTCACGTAACGCATTCGATGGATCGCAAGGCCGGGGAGATCTGAAAGGTCATCGCGAATCTTATCGCTCACGATAAACTCCCTGAACCCCATGCGTGCCCCCAGATCGATGCGCCGGTGCAAGTTGAAGACGGGACGCAGGTCTCCCGCGAGACCGACTTCCGCGATTGGCATGACTCCATCGCACATAGCCACATTGCGTATCGCACTATACAGCGATAGTTCCACGCCCAGGTCGATGCCTCGATCCTCGACCGAAAAATCGCCCGAGATATTCACGTACACGTCTCTTCCTCCAGCGCTCGTACCCGCCCTGCGTTCAATCACCGCCAGTGCGATCATGAGCCTGCCATAGTCCAGTCCGGTCGCAATCCTGCGCGGCGACGGGAGGTAACTGGTAGCGGCCAGAGACTGCACCTCAACGAGCACCGCAAAACTTCCCTGGGCCGCCGGCACGACCACGGACCCAGGCTGGAGATTGTGTACGTCGGTCACGAACGCACTCGATGGATCAGAAATGGGCACAAGCCCTGATGATGTCATTTCGAAGAAGCCAGTCTCGCCGCTCTTGCCATAGCGGTTCTTCCCGGATCTCAGCAGTCGATAGGCTCCAAATCGGTCCCCTTCCATGTAGAGGACTGCATCGACCAGATGCTCCACGTATTTGGGACCCGCAATCGCGCCGTCCTTGGTCACATGTCCGATGATGAGCGCCGCTACTCCAGACTTCTTGGAGAATCCTGCGATGGCAGCAGCAGTGATCTTCAGTTGAGCCGGCGTACCGGATCCGAAGAAATCCTCCTCGGTCGAGAACGATTGCAGCGAATCCATGACAAGCGCCACCGGCCTGGCTCGATCGGCCATGGCCAGCGCATCGGCAAGTGAATTGGTCGTGGCAAGAAGCAGATTCTTCGGGTCCAGTCCCAGCCGCCGAACGCGCCCAAGGATCTGTGAGCGAGATTCCTCGCCGCTTACGTACAGCACTTTCCCGTGTCGTCCCAGAGCAGTTGCAGCCTGCAGGACAAGCGTCGACTTCCCGATTCCGGGTTCGCCTCCAACAAGGACAGCTGAACCGACCACCAGGCCACCCCCCAATACTTCATCCCATGGCCCGATGTCAGTTGCCATCCGCTGTTCAGGCTTGACGTTCTCCACGGCGACTTCCAGATCCGCCTCGGCGGGCAGTATCCCGGAAATTGGCACTCTCGAGGATGGTCTCGTTGTGGCCTCGACTTCGGGAACGTCCTCGACGAAGGAGCCCCAGGATCCGCATTCGGGGCACTTTCCGAGTTTCGAGACACTGATATGTCCACACTCGCTGCACCTGTACTGAACCTGGGGCTTCGCCATCATGCCCTCCTATGTCGCCACGACAACGTCAGTCCTGTGACTCCCTTCTCTTCAGTTGGGGAAACAGGATAACCTCACGTATGGACTCTACGCCGAGCAGAAGCATGACGAGCCTGTCGATGCCGATGCCAAGTCCCCCCGCGGGCGGCATGCCGTACTGCAGAGCACGCACGTAATCGAAATCCATGGACTGGCTTTCGTCATCGCCCCTCGCTTTCGCGGCGGCCTGCTGCATAAATCTCTCCTCCTGATCAACAGGGTCATTGAGTTCGGTGAAGGCATTGGCAAGCTCCATCCCGCCGGCAAAAAGCTCGAAGCGCTGGACTCTCTGCGGCTGCTCCACCATGCGCTTGGCCAGTGGCGAAATCTCCACGGGATAATCATGCACAAACGTCGGATCGACGAAGTTGGGCTCGACCATCTTGTCGAACACCTCATTCACGATGTTGGCGTATTCGAACGATTTGTCCATATGGATGCCGAACTCGACGATCTTCCGGTGAGCCAGTGCGTCATCGCGCAACTCTTCCAGACCGACGCCCGCGTACTTCTGCAATGCATCGTCGAACGTCGTTCGGGCAAATGGCCTCGTGAAGTTGATCAGCCTCTCTCCCATATGGACCTGCGACACGCCCGTGACCTTGTCGACCAGGTCCAGAATGAGGTTCTCAGTCAGGCTC
>JBAQYC010000174.1:0-6407 GCA_049299835.1 Candidatus Cryosericum sp.
GCTTTGGCCTGCCCGGATTCTGATACTCGCAGGTACGCAACAGGAGGAAACATGGTAAGCATCAAGCTCGCAAGGACTGGAACCAAGCATCAGGCTCACTATCGTTTTGTTGTGCTTGATCGTAAGAAACCGACCAACGGTGCGGTCATCGAGACCCTCGGCTACTATGATCCGAGTCCCAAAGTGCCGAAGATCGAAGTCAGCGAAGAGCGTGTCGCGTACTGGCTCGGACTTGGCGCACAGCCAACCGATTCCGTGCGCAACCTCCTCAAGCACAACGGTATCTGGCAGAGATTTGTTGCGAGCAAGGCCGCGAAGTAAGCCGGCTCTGCGTACATCAGGAGATTCCCGATGAAGCAGTTAGTCGAGACCATTGTCAAGGCTCTCGTAGATAACCCCGAAGAAGTGGTTGTCAACGAGATCACCGGAGAGCAGGCTACGGTCTACGAGATCAAGGTTGGCCCGAAGGATACTGGCAAAGTTATCGGAAAACAGGGCCGCACAGCTCAGGCAATCCGCACGATTGTGAGGGCTGTTTCTGCCAAAACCGGCAAAAGCGCCACCGTGCAAATCGACAGCATGAATGACGAACAGGCCGAAGGCGGCCTGGAAGAGGAGCAGTAAAATCGATGGCAACCAGCGTTTGGATGAAACAGAACGTTCTTATCAAGACCGTCGTGACTCAGGAGTTCAAGGACAGCTATCTCAAGGAGCTGGACGGAGCATATACTGGGGCGAAACAGAATCTTGAACGACTGAAGTCTTCATTGTCTCAGGTTATCCTTCGTGGCGGTGTGGGTGGTCAGTACGACGACCTCGTCAAAGCACAGCTGCAGGAGGAGAAGGCAAAGCAGGAGCAAATGGTTATGGACCTTGAGGCCAAGAAGGCCGAGGTGTCCAAACTGGAGCTTGGTTCCGTCTATGTCCAGGGTGCTCTTGAAGGGACTGTTGAAGTCAAGATCGGGGACAATCTGTTCCAGAAGATCGGTTCCACCTCGGTCCTCATCCAGGATGGCATTATCCTGTCTATTGACTAGAGATTCACGTTATTGCATTGCCCAGGGCAGAGCGGCAGCGCTCTGCCTTTTTTGTATGCCCACTCGGCTTGACATACTCGCGTGTTGTATGGTATAGTCTGATAGCGCATCAAACAGAGTCAACGACTGGTCACATTCAGGGTACAATCAGGGGCGGACTGCGAGATGACAAGCAGCCCGTTGGCGGGTGGCGCCGGGGTGTCCGAAATGCATCCGGGGAGCTGCCGAAAGGGGTACCGATGACAACATCCAAGAAGCTACTTGGCATGCTGAATGACGCGATTGCCGGCGAACTGCAGGTCTCACTCCAGTATATGTGGCAACACGTGCAGTGGAAAGGTGTGAAGCACTTTGCGGTCAAAGACGAATTCAAAAAGATCGGCATCGAGGAGATGAAACACTCCGAGGCAATTGCGGAACGGCTCTTCTATCTTGGGGGGACTCCGACGACAAAGCCTGAACCCATCACGGTCGGGTCATCGCTCAAGGAGATGCTGACCGCGGACATGAAAGCCGAAGAGAAAACAATCAAGATGTACAAGGAGGTCGTTGCCCTGGCCACCGGGGAGGGGGACCTCACGACTGCACATCTCTTCACTGAGATCCTGGGAGACGAGGAAGGGCACCACGATACCTTCCAGAGTTTGCTGGAAGAAGTCTGACAGTCCAACGACGTCAGCAGACACGAGGCGCCGGGGTTTTCCCGGCGCCTTTTGGCGTTATTGGGGTGATCAAGTCACAGCGAGTCCCACGCAAAACGGCGGACGCACGTCTCGAAGGACCGTTATGCCACATGGGGCCACGCTTGTGTTGTTTCTGACCAGAGGGCTTGACAAGAAACTGGATACATCGATACTTCAGAAAGTGAGAGATGATTCAGGTTTTGTGTTTGGCATTTTTAGTAATGGAGGCGGGGATGTCGCACATTGCAGGGATGGGTATCAAGGTTCCGGACAAGGTTCTGACGAACGAGTACTTCAGCGAATACTTCAAGGAGGATCTGAGTGGTTTCCTCGAGGGGATCGTTGGTCAGAAGGAGCGCCACTGGCTGTCTGACGACGAATCCGTCGTTGACCTTTGCCTTCCCGCTGCCCGGGAGGCTATGGCCGAAGCCGGGATCACCGCAGAGGATCTTTCGATGGTCGTTGTGGCGTCCGATACCCATGAGTACATCTCGCCGCCGACATCGGTTGTCGTCCAGGGCAAGCTTGGTGCCGTGAACGCGATGATTTTTGACTTGTCCGCCTCCTGTGCGTCATTTGTCACCGCTCTCGTGACCGTGGATGCATGGTTCAGAT
Organism: Candidatus Cryosericum sp.; assembly: GCA_049299835.1. Classification (GTDB taxonomy): domain Bacteria; phylum Caldisericota; class Caldisericia; order Cryosericales; family Cryosericaceae; genus Cryosericum. Next base: position 2,336 of record JBAQYC010000174.1, read on the forward strand.
CTCACCCGGACTTCAAGTATGCATTGCTGATTGGTGAGTACGGCATGACCAAGTACGTGGACAAGGACGACAAGTACACCGCGTCTCTCTTCGCCGACGGTGCCGGAGCGTTCATCATCGAGAATACAGGTGAGAGCCTGATTGCCTCGAAGTTCATTGCCGACGGCACGTATCATGACTATCTGGGCGTGTTCGGCGGGGGGACCAGGTATCCCATCAACGAGGACACGCTTGCCAAGGGGCTGCACAAGTTGCGCATCCTCAAGAAATACGACCAGAATCCCAATCTGGTTGCATGGCCGGGATTGGTGACGAGTCTCATGGAGAAGGTCGGTGAGCCTCTGGATGCCATCGATCTGATCCTGTTTACCCAGATCAACTTGTCGGTCATCAAGAAAGTGCTGGAGATCCTGGGCATCCCGGAGTCGAAGTCGCACTGGATCATGGACAGATACGGTTACACCGGTTCGGCCTGCATCCCCATGGCATTGTATGATGCTCGCAAGCAGGGCAAGGTGAAGCCTGGAGACTTGGTGGTGCTGGTGGCATCGGGCGCAGGGCAGGCGATTGGCGCAGTCGCGCTCCGTCTGTAGTCGATCGGGTCAGGGAGCGGTTACATGAGGACAGTACGTATCGCCGGTACGGGCATCTACACGCCGAAACGTTGCATGCCGACCGAGGAGGTCGCTACAATGTTGAATCTGGACCTGACGCAACAGATCCAGACCGGCGGCATCAGGGTCAAGAAGATCATGGCAGATGATGAAGAAGCTTCGGATCTTGCCGTTTATGCTGGGATGCAGGCACTGAAGAATGCAGGCGTCAAGCCATCGGATCTGGACCTCATTATTGTCAGCACCGATACGCCCGACTACATCTCGCCGTGTACGGCATCCATCGTCCAGCATCGACTCCTGGCCAAGAACGCGGGTTTGTTCGACATAAACTGCGCGTGCGCCGGCTGGGTCACCGCGCTCAACACGGCTACCAAGTACATCATGGCGGACCAGCATTTTCACAAGGCGCTTGTTATCGGCACCTATGCCATGACGCGATTTTTGAACTGGCAGGACAAGGTCACCGCCCCGACATTCTCTGACGGCGCTGGTGCTGCAGTCCTGGTCGAAGACGATTCCGAGCCTGGTGGGTATCTCGGGTCGATGCTTTACGCTGACGGGTACTACTGGGATTATCTGGGCGTCTATCTGGGGTCGGCGAGACTGCCGACGGTCGAGTCAGTAGCGAACCACGAGCACAAAGTGCAGTACAACCCGAGTAAGAGGTTCCCGGATGTCAACTCTGTGCATTGGCCCCGCCTGGTGCGGGAGACCCTGGCACAGGTCAACCTTACACCGCAGGATGCTGACATGCTGTTGTTCACGCAAGTCCGCAGAAATACGATCGAAGGGGTCATGAATACGCTGGGTCTGCCGATGACGAAGACACACACCGTCATGGAGAAGTTTGGCTACACGGGTTCAGCCTGCGTCCCCATGGTTCTGCATGATGCGATCGAGCAGGGCCTCATCCATAGTGGCGACGTTGTGGTTATGACAGCTTCGGGTGGCGGTTACGCTATGGCATGCTATGCCATGCGCTGGCTCTAGGGAGGGTTGAGATGGCATACGCACCGTTTGAGGGAAAGCGAATCTACTCCGAGCGATTGGGAGATGGCAGCAAGACGGTCATCTTTGGACACGGCAACCTGGCCTCTGCCAACTCGTGGCGTCTGATGATGCCGTTCCTCCCGCTGGACCGGAAGAACGTGTTCGTGGACTTCCCAGGGTTCGGCAAGTCGGACAACATCCCGCCCACGACAGTAGAACACTGCGCAGATGCGCTCATTGCCTGGCAAAAATACTGGCATCTTGAACCTGCTGTCTACGTCGGCCACTCGATGGGTGCCGTCATCGGGCTCATGGCAGCGCTCAAGGGAGCGCAGTTCTCCAGGATGGTTCTGATAGGCTGTGGACCAGCGGACGGCTATCCAATGACGGATCAGATGAGGGCTTCATTCGTAATGCTGACACAGAATCCCTCCCTCATCGAGACCATGACACGCAAGAACAATGAACCATTTGGCCTTGCAGAGGACATTCTGAAAGAGATCATCGCTGACGCAGTCCGGTGTGTGCCTCAAGGCTACACGGAAATGGCCGATTCACTGGCGGGGATGCGCATGTCCACACGGCTCGGCATTCTTTCCATGCCGATCACGTTCCTGCACGGCGACCGGGACAGTGTCGTGCCCATCGACTGGATTCGGCCGACGGTCGCCGCTGCGCGCGGCAAGCTCGTTGTCCTGGAAGGGCAGGTACACCTTCCAATGCTCGTCGAACCGGAACAGTTCGCTGCAACCCTTGAAAAGGAGCTGTAGAGGGATGGTTGAGCATCGCACACAGACCACGGCCGTGAAGGCGCGAGAACCCTTGGCCCCGACGACGCACTCGACATCCGAAAGGATCGTCGACTCGGCATTGAAGCTCTTCTTCGCTTGGGGCTACTCGCAGACATCTGTGGCGATGATCGCTCGTGACGTCGGCATTTCGAACTCAGCTTTCTACAGACACTTCAGGTCCAAGGAAGGAGTTTTGTTTGCAGTCCTCGAGACGTTCTCGGAGGATTTCACAGGGGCACTGTCTGCCGGGATGGAAAGGGCAGAAGGTCTGGAACCCAAGCTCAGGGCTTTCTATTCAACAATCCTGGAAGTAGTTGGACGCGATACGCACCTGTACAGGGTCTTCACCGAGACTGAGTTCAATGGGTACGTGTTTGTCCGGGATTTTTACTCCCAGGTTGTGGCTATTGTGCACGAACAGCTGAGGGGGCTGGTTCCCGCGGAGTTTGATCTCGATGATGTAGGTTATTACCTTCTCGGATCGGTGTACCTGGTGACTGTCAAGAAGACGCTGTGGGAGAACCTTTTCACGGTCGATGGGTTCTGCACGCAGTTGGTAGACTTTGCATTGCATGGTATAGACGTGCGCGGTGATGCCCCCGAAGATCTCGTGCAACTTCCCGAAGCTGCCCCTCTGCACGAGCCAGAAGTGCGCCTCTCGAAGGGCGAGCGTACCCAGAAAAACCTGTTGAGGGCTGCGGAACACATCTTCGGTGAGCAGGGCTACTGGAATGCCGATATCTACAACATTGCCCGGGCCGCTGGAGTTGCGCCAGGAACAACGTACCTGTACTTTGACTCGAAGCTGGAGCTGCTGTCACGGCTTGTGGTCGAGGTCAACGAGGGACTTCGGCGCCACACGGCCCAGGCGGTGCGGGGCCTCTCTGACAGACGCATCATTGAGGTGGCAGCCCTTGAATCATTCTGCAACTACATACGGGAGCACAAGAACTCCTACCGTGTTGTCCGCGAGGCGGAGTTCGTCGACAAGGACCTCGGCAGGTGGTATTACACTCGACTGTCCGAGCCATACACGGTTGTGCTGGAGCGAGCCATGGTGGCGGGTGAAATTCGGCCCGGCAATCCTGAGATCACTGCGCTTGCTCTTATGGGCATAGGTCACTGGTTGGGTTTGCGGTGGGTACTTTGGAGCGACCATCTCGATGCCGAGGTTGCACCCGCTGCGCTCACGAGTTCTGTACGACTTGTTCTGCACGGGCTTGAAGGAGCGATCCAGCGTGCGACTCTGAAAGCTGACAACGATCAGATCAAGGGGGTGAAAGCGACTGGCAGAAGCGGGCGAGCGAACACGGCCGACAAGGTGGCCGTATCCGGTGGACAGAACGGCTGAGTGTGTGGTGTCTCATCCATATCGAACAGGAGGTATGACAATGAAGAAAGTATTGTCACTAGCACTTGTGATTGCCCTCGTCGTCGGGTTGTTTGCGGGCGTGCGGCCGGCCAGCGCTGCAACCAGGGATTTCTTCATGGTTCTGCAGGTCGGATTTAAGCAATATGCTCTCAACGGGCTTCCGCTCAATTCGGAAGTTGCCCCCGAGATCGTCGGCGGGCGGACGTTTGTTCCTGTTCGCCTCATAGCTGAGACGTACGGTGCCACGGTGAGCTGGAACGGCGCGACACGAACCGTTTCTGTCGAGCTGGGTGACACTGAAG
>JBAQYC010000175.1:0-3463 GCA_049299835.1 Candidatus Cryosericum sp.
ATGGCGCCAAGACATTGATCTGCAGTCAGAGCGCGCAACATCGTCCCTTTTCGTTCATAGATCGTCCGGGCAAGATCCGGGACATATGCCCCTCGGTACCCATCGACGGGCATCGCATGCTCCAGTCCCATCATCGGAAAGAGGTAGTGCGCAATCGATTCTGTAAAGAGCTTCATTTTCGATCCGTAGTCGTTGACATAGTACTCACGGTCCACATCATATCCCTGGGTCTCCAGAAGCGTGGCAAGAACCGAGCCGAGCGCCGCGCCGCGCCCGTTGCCCACGTGCAGCGGACCGGTCGGGTTGGCACTGACGAACTCCACTTCGATCTTCTGGCCGTTCCCTTCTTTCTGGAGCAGCACAGTGGGGTTTTCATTGAGCACGCTGGTAAGCTGGCCGGCCACGAATGAATCCGACAACTGGATATTGATATACCCGGGAGCGACTGCTTCCACGAGTCCCGCGCAGGCCATGCCGGCGACAGATGGCTGCAGCTCTTCTGCAATGGCGACGGGGGACTTATGCCGCGTCCTCGCCAGCTTCATTGGAAGCGAAAGCGTATAGTCGAGAAAGCCGGGCCGAGCCAGCGAGCAAACCGCAAGAGGGGCTTCCTCCGTTGAGAGCAGGTCCCTGAGAGCAAGACTGACCTGCCGGTCTATGGTCTCACGCAGGTTCAGCACTCAGTCAACTTCCCTTCTTGTCACGGTGACTGGTGATAAGGTGCCGGGCTGCATACGTCTCGTCGACACGAGTGACAACGGTATCGTGCGGAGCAGACAGCAGGAGGCCCGGATTCTCTTTCGCTTCCTGGCTGATCTTGATGAGCGCATCACAAAACGAGTCCATCGTCTCCTTGCTCTCACTCTCGGTCGGCTCGACCATCAACACCTCTTCTGCATACGGCGGGAAGTGCGGGAAGTAGATCGTCGGGGGATGATACCCGTAGTCCATGAGACGTTTGGCGATATCGAGCAGAGTCACGCCGTATTTGTCGTAGCCTTTGGCACTCAGAACAGTCTCGTGCATGACCGGTCTGTCATAAGCAGGAGGGAAAAAGGGACTCAGGAGAGCCTTGATATAGTTCGCATTGATGACTGCCGCCCGGCTTGCTGCCAGGAGACCATCACTGCCCATCATCTTGATGTACACGTAGGCGCGGGCAAGGACAGCAGTATTCCCATAGAATCCGGACATGCGACCGATTGTGTGCTGCCTGTCCTCATCCAGGGCATACCGGCCGTCTCTGCACACGACGACAGGGATCGGCAAGTAATCAGCCAGAAACCTCTTGACACCCACAGGAGCAGCGCCCGGACCTCCGCCGCCGTGCGGCGTGGAAAACGTCTTGTGAAGATTAAGATGGACCACATCGAACCCCAGGTCGCCCGGACGAATGAGCCCCATTAGAGCATTGAGATTCGCCCCATCGTAGTAAAGAAGACCTCCACGAGCATGGACAAGCTCGGCGATCTGCGTGATGTTCTCCTCAAACAGGCCTACGGTGTTCGGGTTGGTGAGCATGATAGCGGCCACAGTATCGTCCATGAGCTTGTCCAACACGTCCATGTCGACCCCGCCTCGCTCATTGGAACGAACCGTCACGACCTCAAATCCCGCCATCGATGCGGATGCAGGATTCGTGCCATGCGCAGAATCGGGGATCAGCACTTTCGTACGCCTGGCATCGTGGCCGCGCATATACGCATGGATGATCAGCATGCCGGTGAGTTCACCATGAGCACCACAGGCGGGCTGGAGCGTAAAGTCATCCATACCGGTGATCTCCTGCAGGGACTCCTTCAGCTCAAACTCCATTTGCAGAACGCCCTGGTTGTCACCGATGTCATCCAGCGGGTGACGAACGGTGAGCCTTGCATCAGCAGCCATTCGTTCGTTGATCTTGGGGTTGTACTTCATCGTGCACGATCCCAGCGGGTAGAAGCCGGTATCGACACCATAGTTTGTCTTTGCCAGATTCGTGAAATGGCGCACCAGGTCAAGTTCGCTGACCTGTGGCAACGGTTTCGTCGCAGCACGTGCAAACTGAGGAACACACGCTTCGGCCGCAGAATGTTGTTCCTCGAAGTCAAACGAAAACGCTGTCCGGCCTGCCACGCTCTTCTCATAAAGGGTCATTTTCCACCACCTCAGCTCAATGCACCGAGAACCTGTTCAAGGAGACTGTCCTTGAGCATCTCGGTCGCGCAGACCAGATATGTGTGAGGCATCCCCTGAACGTTCGGGGCAACATCACGAGCAAGAGCGAGTGGAGGGAACACCGGCACGCGGGCCAGGCGCGACCGCAGGTCTTCAGGAGAGATCGAACTGGCCACGACTGCTTCATTGAACACCGGGCTCTGCTTGAAAACACAGGTGAAGTTGCCCGTACTCTCCAGGCCCCTGATAAGTTTCTTCAGCTTCGCAGCGTTCTCACAGGCGAGAGCCCTGAAGCCCGACTCGCCCATGCAGCCAAGGTACACGGCCGCCGTCAGAGCATTGAGCGCATGATTCGAACAGATATTGGACGTCGCCTTCTCACGTCGAATGTCCTGCTCGCGAGCCCTCAACGTCATGACAAATGCCTGGCGACCCTTCGTGTCGATAGATTCACCCACGATTCGGCCTGGGAAGTCACGATTATATTTCTTAAGAGTCGCAAACACGCCCAGGTGCGGACCGCCAAACGACATTGAGAGACCAAGCGACTGTCCCTCACCGACGACGACGTCTGCTCCTGTGCTGACACCATACTTCAACAGCCCCAGTGCCATCGCTTCCGTGAAGGACTCCACAAACAGCGCATCGTGCGCATGGACGGTCGTTCCGATCATACCAAGGTCTTCGATAATACCCAGGTAGTTTGGACTCTGGACAAGGACCGCACTGCACGCTGAAGCAGACAGCTGCGACTCCAGATCCTCCATGGATACCTGACCACGGTCATCCATCCTGACGACATCGATGGTAATGCCATGTGGTTCGAGATAGGTCCGAACCGTTGCCACATACATCGGATTCACAGTGGCAGCTATGAGCACGCGGTCTGCCTTCTTGATGCGGTGAGCCATCAGCATGGCTTCGGCTGTGGAAGAGGCTCCATCGTACATCGAACAGTTAGCCAATTCCATATCGGTGAGTTCCACCATGAACGACTGGAATTCGAACAGGGACTGCAGTGTCCCCTGGCTTATCTCGGGCTGATAGGGCGTATATGCCGTGACAAATCCCGGAAGGGAGGCAAGGTGCGGAACGACGGCGGGAATGAAATGCATGTACGCGCCAGCGCCCAGCAGTGAAGCCTTCCTGAGACCGGAATTCCGCGACATCAGGTTGTCCCACTCCTCGACCATCTGATCCTCGGTCAATCCTTCGGGCAGATGCAGACCGCCTTCCACGCAGGCGTTGCCAGGAAAGCACTTCACTATGTCCTCAAACTGCAGGCCGATCTTCTGCAACATCGCCT
>JBAQYC010000176.1:0-5437 GCA_049299835.1 Candidatus Cryosericum sp.
GTGTGCCTGCGCTGAGAGCGATGATGGTCAGCCAGAATGCCGCCCGGTCTGCAAGGGCCTGTGTCTTCGACCGCGATTCCTGGGCGTGGCGGACCATGTCGATGACCTGTGCCAGATACGTGTCGCCGCCGACCTTCTCGATGACGACGGTCAGCGCGCCTTCACCGTTGATGGCGCCGCCGATGACGGCGTCACCCGGCTTCTTGTCCACTGGACGCGACTCGCCGGTCAGCATGGCCTCGTTGACGCTCGACGCACCACTCTCGACACGACCATCGACAGGAACCTTTTCACCAGGCTTCACAAGGACTCGATCTCCGGCAGCGAGGTGAGCAACCGGGTGATCCATGACGGTACCGTCAGGCATGATCACGTGCGCATCAGAAGGCATGAGTCGTGCCAGGCTTTCCAACGCCCGGGAGGCTCCCATCACGGACTTCATCTCCAGCCAGTGGCCCACAAGCATGATGTCGATCAGCGTCGCCAGCTCCCAGTAGAAGACCATGCCCTGAAAACCCAGCGAGACCGCTGCACTGTAGACGAAGGCCACTGTGATCGCCATGGCAATGAGGGTCATCATGCCAGGGGTCCTGGCCTTGAGTTCTTCGACGAACCCTTTCAGGAAGGGCGTTCCGCCGTACACATAGATGAATGCCGACAGCGCGAGCAGAATCCATGCGGAGCCTGCAAACTGAAGCTTCGTACCAAGATGCAGCAGCATCTGTACGGGCTCCGAGAGGAGCAAGACCGGGATAGTCAGGACCAGACAGACGAAGAACCGCGTCTGAAAGTCATGGATCATATGGGTGTGGTGGTCATGGCCCTGATGCGTGACATGGTCCATGTCGCCGGGAGCCATCTCGCGATCGGCATGTATCATCTCACCCTGCATGCTGGACCCCTGCACTTCCTCATGCTTTGATTGCATGGTGCCCGTCGTGTCGTGAGCCATGTGATCTTGTGCCATGTCCTGGTGCATGGTGGCAGGATGCCGCTCCTGGTTCGTCGGCGGTGTCTCACTCGTCAAGCCGTGATGCTTGTGCTCGTGCTTTTGCATGCGTTGCCTCCACTCGTTTCGTGAACTGAGTCCAGTCTACGTCAAAGGTGCACATTCTCAAACCCATTTTCGTGGACCCAACACACTCACTCTCCCTGACGGCTCTGGTCCGTGCTGGCGGTAGATAGAGGTCAGTCTTGACCCCTCCGGGCCTCATCGCAGTCGCCCATTTCACCACTTTTTCACACTGTAGCACTCAACAAAGATGACTGCCAACTGTATAATATGTCCGTAACCTGAATGGGACCAAACGACGGTCCTGGACGGGAACAATGCAACCTACAAGGAGGTGTGCAGTATGATGATGCGATATGATCCGTTTGAAGAGTTGAAGAGGGCCGAAGAACAGATGGACCGCCTGTTCGGCAATTTCTTCGGTGAGCCGCGCCGTCGTTTTTCTGCGCTGCCCGCCGCAGGCAAGACCAGTTCAGACTTGGCGCCGCTGGGTGAGTTCAGTGCTCCGGCGATCGAGGTGCAGGAGGAAGCAGGCAAGTACACCGTCAAGGTGGACCTCCCCGGCATCAACAAGAAAGACATCCATGTCAAGGTCAGGGAGAATGTCCTGGCTGTCTCGGCTGAGACCACGAGTGAGACCGAGAAGGGCGACAAGAAGTCCGGCAACTACTACTCCGAGCGCTACTACGGTCGCTATTACCGCGAGATCCCGCTGGGTTCAAACGTCGATGAGGAGCACATCAACGCTACCCATGAGAATGGAGTGCTCACACTGGAGTTGCCCAAGAAGGCCCTGCCCGAGGCCTCCAGCAAGGAAATTGCCGTAAAGTAAGAGCTGTACGTGCCAGACCAGGGCCCCGAACATGCGTTCGGGGCCCTTTCCATTTGTGCCGGACCACGTTGGACTATGATGTAGTGGAGATAAACAGTCTGCACCCTGACGACGGAGGAATACATGCATGGCACTATGAGCGTCAAACGTACCAAGATTGTAGCCACGCTCGGACCAGCAACCAATTCCGAAGAGATGATCCGGATTCTTGCCGAGCATGGGGTCGACGTCTTTCGGATCAACTTCTCACACGGCACGGATGAAGAACGCCTTGCCACGATTGCCGCCGTGAAAAAGGTCCGCGGCGAACTCGACCTGCCACTGGCCATTCTACAGGACCTGCAGGGGCCAAAGATCCGCTTGGGCTTGTTCAGCCAGGGACCATGTGAGATCATGACCGGCGACATCTTCCATCTGACAACCCAGGTGGTGGATGGTAACGCCCGGCAGGCCAGTGTGGACTATCCACGCCTCACGACCGAGGTGCATCCCGGAGAGCTTATTTTCATCAATGATGGCCTGATTCGTCTCAAGGCACGTGAGATCGAGGGCGACACCATCGTGACAGAAGTCCTGAAGGGAGGAACACTCTCAGACCACAAGGGGGTCAACTTCCCCCAATCGGACCTCCATGTCCCGTCAATCACCGATAAGGACAGGCATGATCTGCTGACTGGACTGCGAGTGGGCGTCGACTATGTAGCGCTCTCATTCGTCCGCACGGCTGACGATGTTCGCGAGCTCCGTATGCTCATGGAGACACATGGGGCGCACGTCCCCATCATCGTCAAGGTGGAGAAGTGGCAGGCGGTCCAGAATATCGAGAGCATCCTTGCCATGGCAAACGGGATCATGGTCGCCCGGGGAGACCTCGGCGTCGAGATGCCTGTCGAGGAAGTCCCCATCATCCAGAAAAGACTCATCGCCTTGTGCAATCGCATGGGCAAGCCGGTCATTACCGCGACACAGATGCTCAATTCCATGGTCGAGAACCCCTCCCCTACACGGGCCGAGGTGACGGATGTCGCCAACGCCATCTTCGATGGCACCGATGCTGTCATGCTGAGCAACGAGACGGCAATCGGACGGTTCCCCGTCGAGACCGTCGAGATGATGGAGCGCGTCATTCAGGCGACTGAACGGAGCAAAATCTATTGGACCGCCATGGAAGCGCGACTGACCGAGTCTGCGTCGGATACGTCGGATGCAATCGCCTATGCCGCTGTCCGCACGGCTCAGACTGTCGGGGCCAAACTCATCGTCTGCGCGACGGAATCAGGCAGGACCTCGATCCTGATCTCGCACTACCGCCCTCGCACTCCTATCCTTGCCCTCACGCCGAGCGACCTCGTCCAGCGCCGCCTTGCGCTGTATTTCGGCATCATTCCGATGGTCGTCCAGCAGTTCGAGAGTGTCGATCACATCCTGCGCACCGCCGTTGCCATGTCGCAGATGTCTCACCTTGCCCGACGAGGGGACAAGATCGTCATTACTGCAGGTTCGCACGCCGGCGTCGCCGGCAGCACGAACCTCATCAAGGTCGAGGAACTGGACTAGGTGCACCCTGAGCATTGCAAATCGGTCAGTACGTATAGAATGACCTGGGCACAATACCTCGGAACCCCGGGGTATGTCATGACAAGGGGGAACAGACATGAAAAGAAAGGCATCCTACAGCAAGATCTTCCTGCTCGGATTCGGCTTCTTCGGTCTCTCGGTCCTCTGGTCACTCTACAATTCGGACATTCCCATCATGCTGAAGAATGCCTACAACCTTTCCTATACTGCATCCGGATGGGTGATGAACCTCGACAATATCCTGGCCATTACTCTCATTCCACTGGTCGGTTTCTGGTCGGACCACCTCTGGACACGCATCGGTCGCCGCATGCCGTTCATCATTTCAACTCTGCCCACAGGTGGCATCCTGTTCGCACTGGTCCCATGGATCCCATTGTGGCTCGGGACAAGCTCAACCTCCCTGATCACATTCATCCTGGTGCTTTTCCTCGTGAATATCTGTATGGGAATCTCACGATCACCCATCATAGCTCTCATGCCGGATCTCGTCCCTCCAGAAGAGCGCTCACCAGCCAATGGTGTCATCAATTTCATGGGAGGGTTCGGGTCCCTGCTGGTGTACTTCGTTGTGGGCAAGATCTCGACGACCAACAGACCGCTGGGTTTTGGTATTGCAGGAGCATCAGTCCTGGTGGCTGCAGTCATCATGTTCCTGTCCATCAAGGAGTCGCGCGACTCGCTTGACCGCAAGGCCCCGCAGTCAGAGCATGCTGACTTCTCCCTGCTTCGCAGGATGTGGACACCCAAATTCCGCAGCCTCCTCCTCATCTGTCTGGCCATCTTCTTCTGGTTCATCGCGTTCAACGCCATTGAGACATACTACCCGACATATATGTACGCCGAGAGCCCCGCTGTCCGCAGCGTCATCGCCAGATTCGGAACGGCAACACCTGCCGATGCAGCTCAGATCGCCGAGATCGAGAAGGTCCGTCAGACATCCGAGGCAAGCGCCAAGTTCAACCTGGGCGTCTTCTCACTGGCCTTCATGGCCCTGGCGATCCCGGCCGGCCTCATCGGCAGGCGGTTGGGCCGCAAGACGACGATCCTCATAGGTCTTGCAGGCATCATCGTTATGGTCCTCATGCTCGCGTTCGGCATCGCAACGAACGCTGGACTGGCTATCTTCGTCATGGGCGGCCTGTCCTGGGCTCTGGTCAATATCAACTCTCTGCCGACTGTTCTGGATATGGGGGACCTCGAAATGGTCGGCGCGCTGACTGGTGTCTACTACTTCTTCTCGCAGGCTGCCAGCATCGTCAGCCCTCCACTTGTCGGTCGCATCGCTGACCTCGCGGGCGGGACCATGTCGGTGATGTTCCCGTACGCCAGCATCTTCTTCGTGCTCGCTGCAGTCTGCATGCTGTTCATGCACCCGGAAGACAAGCCAGCCGTGTCATTCGGCCAAACCGTCTCCGCCAATGGCCCTGCCGTTTGACAAGGCCTCGGCTGCCTCGATCCGCCGGCAGGCAGGCTCAGATGCAGTCTGCCTGCTGCTGCACGGCCTGACCGGGGCGCCTGCCCGCGACCTCTGGTTTCTTGCTGATCATCTCTCGGCACATGGCATTTCGGTCATCGCTCCTCTCCTCACGGGGCATGGCAAGACATGGAAGGAACTGGAGTTGGCGACCGCGGAGTCCTGGCAGAATGACGCCCTCGCTGGACTCGATGAAGCGCGCGCAATGGGCAAGATCGTGTTCGTCGCCGGGATCTCAATGGGTGGCACCCTCACGCTGTACCTGGGAGAACATCGGCCCGAGATCGCAGGGCTTATCACAATCAACGCGCCCGTCTATCTGGACGATCCCAAAATGAAAATCGTCCCGATAATGCGGCACTTTCGGAAGAATCAGCCCAAGGGGCCTCCGGATATCGCTGACCAGGATGCCATGCTCCCAGACCTCGGCTTCAACTCACTGGAAGCCGTCTATCACTTCAAACGCCTTATGCAGAGTGTCCGTGCAGATCTCGGCATGATTACCCAGCCACTCCTGTCCTTTCGGTCGACCCAGGAT
>JBAQYC010000177.1:0-1739 GCA_049299835.1 Candidatus Cryosericum sp.
CTGCTGAAGGACGTGACCGTGTCCACCTCCCTCCGATCAATGGACAGGCGCTCCCTCCACTACGTCCTCCATGAGAGTGAGCGCGCCTACGAGATCGCCTGTGACACGGTCGTTTTCAGTTCTCCCCGCAAACCCGGTCTCAAGGCAGACGCTACCGAACTGGAGATCGAACAGAAAGCAGGTTCGGTCGAGGGGCTTCAGGACCTGATGCGGGCATTCGAGACGTTCTTCGCCGTTGTCCCACGCCGCGGCTCATCCAAGTACCAAGACGGGCTCAGGGCGCTCGGCCTTATTTGACGAACGTCCTGTCGTCAATTGTGAATCCCCTTGTACCTGGTACAAGGGGATTCACAATTGGTCAGTGAAGGATATGGGTGAGCATACGGCGCAGGTCGTCGAGGTCGAGAGGCAGACCCAGAACGCCGTCGACCGACGAAGCCTTGTCAGCAGGACAACCGACACCCTGTTGGCAGATGAGAATGACAGGCATACCCAGACGCCCGCGGCCTTCCACCGCCGCATCCAGGTCAGAACTGTCACCGACGACCGCCAAAACCACCCGGGGGGCAAATTCCATGACACCTCGCGCTGCATCATCCCAGGTCAACACAGCCTGCGCCGTACACCCCGTCGCACCGAGCAACATGACGAGCGGTGAAGGCTTGCCAACAACCAGAACGCGCGTCCCCTTGAGGTCCATTCCCTGAGTCGGCTGTGTGGCGCCAGAACCGGACAAGGATTGTTGAGTGACCTCTTTTACCACTGTCAGGACAATGCCGATGACTCCTGGACCGAATGTGACGTCAAGCGACGCAGTGCTCCTGGTTGCCACTGCCTGCGCCGCCGATACCAGTAGTTCCGCCTCTGTACCGTCTTCAGTGCTGATCGCCTGGGTGACACCGTCAAGTTCCAGTCGAATCTCCGCACGAGCCTGCGTCGGATCAGCGGCAATGCTCAATTGGGCACCCGTGACCGGCTTCAGCCGCAGGGCGCTGGATTTGATGAGCAGGATCAGCGTATTTTCCAGATCGTTGTCAGTCATGCGGACAAGGATCGCATGGCCCGGCAGGTCTTTCGTGATGGTGACTCCTTTAAGATAGAGCGTTCCGGCCAGGTCGAGAGCATCCGAAGCCACCTTGACCGCGTCGCAGGTCGCCCCACCCTTGGCGCTGTCGCGCGCAAAGTTCAGCAACTTACGGGCCAGGACTGAGGCCCGCGTGGCGGACTCCTCGATAGCAGCCAGCGACCCGGTGACAGGACTGTCGGCAGGTATGTCCATCCTGGCGAGTGCTGCATTGCCGAGTACCCCCTGCATCATGTTGTTGAAATCGTGGGTCACCTGCACGGACAGCTCTGCTACGCTGCGATAACGCGCCAGCAACAACAGACTCTCCTGTGCTTCATCGATTCTTGCTTTCAGCATGACCACGCTCATGACGGCGGCCACACAGCGCAGACACACCTCAGATGGCTTGCCAACGCCCGTACCGTCGCGTCCAAATTCGGCGACGATGATCCCGGTGATCTTCCCCTGATCGTGAAGGGCTGCTATACCAGCAGCGGAAACGTCGCCCTCGTCTACCATCACCCAGCGGACCATGCCGTCCGTCAGCACGGCGTCCAGCATCGAGGCAGTCACGACCGGGACCCTGATGCGGGTGATTGTGTCACTGTTATCATGTCCAGTCGCAACAAGGTACAGCTGGTCCTCACCCGCCACCCTGCGATAGACCGAGAGG
>JBAQYC010000178.1:0-2493 GCA_049299835.1 Candidatus Cryosericum sp.
AGCTATGCATACTTTTTGGATGAGTCTACGACCTGATGCTTCAGATACTTTTTCACGTGAGTTGACACGCCAGCCGGCCGGCGAGGACCACGTATGCGTTCGCGTCGTCGAACTTGCCCATTTTCTGCAACACCATCACGTAGGCGCCGAGGACCGGGTCGAGCAGTGGCTGTCGCAGGCGAGCAAGTGGTGCAACTTCATGTACCAGCAGGGTCAGCCTGTCGACGAAGACAGGATTGCCGCCCCCGAAGACTGATCCTCCCAGGACGACATCAACTGCCTCATGCTCGAAGCCCATCTTGTGGACAAGCCCAATGATCCCCTCCGCCAGGGATTCTGCCTGCAGCATCAGGATGCGCCTGCACACTTCGTCTCCGGCTGTCGCGCCGTCGAAGACCAGTGGGACGACTGCGAGGGCCCGATGCAGCAGTTCGCCGTGCCCCACCATGTCTTGCACTGCCTCCAGGAACATGAGCTGCAACGTGTCATAGTCGGGGGCGCCGGTCACGTCCAGCACCGTCTGCTCCAGCACGGATTTCGGCCCCGTCCCGTCGTGAGAGAGGAAGGCGAAGTGCAGGATGTCTCTCAGCATGTCCAGCCCGCCGCCTCGCAGGCCGCTCTCATAGCCGAGGCCCCGGAGCGTGACCCACGTCCCGTCGCGGCTGCAGGCACATGCGTTGGCGCCTCCGCCGCACACCAGGGCGATCCCCCAGCCCTTGTCTGTTCCTGCCTTCAGCATGATCCATGTGTCGTTGACCAGGTCGAAGATGAGGCCGGGGAACGTGGTGGTCAGAGCCGCATTGAGCTCTTCGCGGTGCATCGGCAGGTCCATGCCGGACAGCCCGAACACGGCGTGCTCGACCTGTGCAATCGACAGGTCTGCAGCGGTCAGCGCATTCTGGACAGCTTCGGTGATACCCGACATGGCTGCTTCGAGTCCCACGACCTGGTAGTTGGAGGCTCCTCCTTCGCCGGACCCGACAACATGGCCGGCATCGTCACCGACAACAGCCTTCGTCCTGGTCGTCCCTCCGTCGACAGCGAGATAGTACGTCACAGCCATATCAGATGGTCTCCGAGTCGACGCTCGTGTGGAGGTGGAGCGGAGTCAGGACCTTGTATGCTTCTGCGAGCTGCATGCCGTGTCCTTCACCCAGTTCCGCGGCCTTGAGGTTGAGGTACTGGGTCGCCATTTCCAGTGTGTCCGGCGTGAACTGGCTCCTGAACAGACTGAGGGCTGCCAGTCTCGTCTCGTTCTCGGCTGAGACGTCGACAAACTGGTTTGGTCTGCTGGTAAGGTAGAACGCAATGAAGCGGACGTCGTGAGGAGGAAGTTCGGGGAGATACAGGGGCAGGTTGCAGTAGATCAGACTTTCTGCCGCTGACCACCCGCAATTCAGGTGGTCCTGATGGGCCTCGTACGCCAGCCACGGGTCGGGCGCCAGAACGGCGTCCGGCCGTTCTTGCCGGATGATGCGGACCATCGCGGCGGTCGTTTCGCCGCAGTGAGGCAGCTCACCATCGTGGAAGGGCAGATACAGGTGCCTGCTTACGCCCATGGCCTCGCCGGCTTGCCGGTCTTCCTCATGGCGGATCTCGACCAGGCGTTCTCGTGTCATCGAGACGTCTGTGCTGCCCAGGCAGCCATCGGTCATCGTGACCAGCGTGACGTCCTTCCCCGCCCTGGTCAGCTTGAGCAGAAGGCCGCCCGCGAACCAGACGGCATCGTCGGAGTGTGGCTGGAACACGACATACTTCTGTGCTGAATCGACAGGCGGGACCGGCAGGAATTCATTCCAGTTCATTATCCATGACCTCCGTTCAGGCTACAGGCGTGCCGGTGAAAGGAATTCCTGGTTCAGGGGATTCGGGGCACGATGCAGTACTGAGGGCACACTGCGCCTTGATATCTTCCAGCTTCTTGCCATGCAGCGGGTAGAAGAAGACAAAGATGAGCCCGATGCCGATCAGCAGGGCCGGGACAATACTCACCAGGAACCGGAAGCCTATGACGGCGGATGGCGCCATCAGCGTGGGATCAGTCACAGGCTTGTACTTCGTGATAGTCTGGACAAACGATATCGTGCCTGCCGAGATGGCGACGCTCATGCGGATGATGAGCGCGTTGACGCCGTAGAACATGCCTTCCCTGCGTGTGTGTGTCTTGAGGAAGTCCTCGTCACAGATGTCGGCTACCATGATGTCGCCTACCAGAAGAAGGGCCCCGAGGCCGATGCCTACGATGGCAAAACAGGTGATGGCCTGCGGCATTGTCCGGACCAGTCCCAGTGGAAGCAGCGTCAGGCCGAACAGGATGCAGGCGATGATGGCTGTCGTGCGAACACCTTTGCGGACGACGATTCTCGACCAGAAGACCTGAGTGATAATGGCGACGATGAAGATGGGAGCCATGATGAGGCTGCTCTGGGAGTCGGAGATGAGCAGAACGTACTTGGCGAAGAAGGGTATCACCTGGGGCACCAGTACGATGAC
>JBAQYC010000179.1:0-14393 GCA_049299835.1 Candidatus Cryosericum sp.
AAGTGCGAGGTCATCCTGTACTCTTCGCAGCACGATGCCAGTCTCCACGACCTGAGTGTCGCGCACCTGACGCGCCTGGTGGAACTCTGGACCGAAAGGCAGCGTGTCCTCTCGGGTGATCCTCGCATCAAGTACATCTTCCCTTTCGAGAACCGTGGCGAGGAAGTCGGCGTCACGATGCTGCATCCCCATGGGCAGCTTTACGCCTATCCATTCGTCCCATTGAAGATCCGGACGGAACTGGATAGCGCACGCGCCTGGCACGACGATCATGGAAGCTGCCTGTTCTGTGACCTTACACGTAACGAGGTGTCGGATGGCCGACGTGTCATCTTGTCGAACGAGAGTTTTGTGGCATACATCCCGTCGTTCACCGACTATCCGTATGGTGTCTTCGTCACGAGCCGTGCGCACAAGGGATCCTTCCTCGACTTCACTTCCTTGGAACAGAAAGACCTCGCCCGAATACTAAAGACCCTCACGGGAGGGTTCGACCTTCTGTTTGCCCGGCGCTTCCCCTACATGATGTGCATTCACCAGACGCCGGTGAACAGCCCCGAAGACAGGGGTTGTGAACAGTCGTACCACTTTCACATCGAGTTTTATCCTCCGCTCCGGGGCGAGACGGCCGTGAAATACTACGCTTCTTCAGAGATGGGCGCATGGGCGGCATGCAATCCGCTCCGTGTTGAAGATACCGCACCAGCACTCGCGGCAGCATGCAGGAGATTCGAGCAGATGACGGCGGAGTCATGACTTCGCCCGCGTTGCTTGTCCAGGAATTCGTACACCTCTACGGTTCCGGGGACAACGAAATCCGGACCTTCTTCGCTCCTGGCCGGGTGAACCTCATCGGAGAACTCATCGACTACAACGGCGGCCTTGTCATGCCGGCGGCGATTGCCCTTGGAATCACGGCAGCTTGCCGACTCCGCTCTGACCATCTCGTCAGGCTCCGCTCATCAGACGATCCGCTGGCCGTCGAGGTCGACCTCAATCAACCTATCGAGTTCGACCCTGCACGCGGCTGGGGCAACTATCCTGCCGGGGTCCTCCGTGAACTTGTCCTTCGGGGAGAGGACCTGATGGGAGCTGACGTCCTTTTCACTACGACACTCCCGCAAGGAGCAGGGCTCTCATCGTCGGCCGCCCTGGAGGTACTGACGGCATTTTCCTTCCTTGCGCTTGCTCACGCCCCTCTGGGCGACCTCAAGACCATCGCCCTGTTTTGCCAGAAGGTGGAGAACCAGTTTGTCGGGGTGAATTGCGGTATCATGGACCAATTCGCAGTCGCACTTTGCAGACAGGACCATGCCCTTCTGCTGGACTGCGATTCGCAGGACTTCACGCACATACCTGTGACTCTTGGAGCATATGCACTTGTCATCATGAATACCTCGAGACAGCGGCGACTGGCCGAATCAAAATACAACGAACGCAGAGCCGAGTGCGAGGCCGTTCTTCAGCTCCTTGGGACAGATGCACCATACAACGGCCTCGTCCACGCTGAGTGGAGCGATGTACTGTCCCATGTTGCGGACCCCGTTCTGCGGCGACGAGCACGCCATGTCATCACGGAACACAAACGCGTGAAGCAGGCGTCTCAGGCTCTGGCGAGCGGTGACCTGGCCACATTCGGCAGGCTGCTCGACGAGTCCCACACCTCGCTTCGGGATGACTACGAAGTGACCGGACCTTATCTCGACGCGGTCGTGAGTGCCGCCCAACAGGCTCCAGGATGCCTGGGGGCCCGCATGACGGGTGCCGGTTTCGCAGGCTGCGCGATCGCGCTTGTCAAGCAGGCTGACCTTCCCGCGTTTACCGTCTCTGTTCGATCGGCTTATCTTGCGGCGACCGGGCTCGAACCTTCATTCTATGTGACACAAGCTGTTGACGGGGTTCACGAAGTAACCGGGAAGGCGTAGGATGCAAAACGTGAGGGGAAAACTGACCTACCGTCGTGACACGGTAGTCGTGACCCTGGACTTCGATCTGGACGGGCAAGCGGAAAACGACGACCTGGTCATTGCGCCGACGACGGACACAACTGTCCCCGGCGAGCGGTGGATGGTGACCGTGACCCCTCGAACGACGGTAACGCTGCTTACAGCCGAACTCCGCGTCCCGATTCCCGTGCCGCCATCCAGCCGCATTTTTGTGAACGGCTACCAGACATGGACCGAATCACGTGAACTGGGACCCAGGGACCGCATCCCTTCACTCAACAGGCTGGCCCGCTCACGCTGCTCGATGTACGGCGACTACGAGTTCGTCACCAATCCCGGATTCCCCGGACGTTTCCACGGGTGGACCTACGGATACGTGCGAGCCGGCTCCGATCTTCTGACTCTGTTTGGCTCGCTGTCCGAGCAGACAGGATTCACTCTGGTAACCGTCACAGCTTCTGCAGGAAGGGTCACGCTCCAGAAAGAATGCGGTGGCGTCGTGCTCACCGAACCATATGTCTTGTACGACGTATACGTGGGGACCGGGACCGACCACGAGACGTTCGGTCGCTATTTCGACCTCCTTGGCCTCCGGCCACCCCGGGTGTCGCCTCTGACCGGCTGGACAAGCTGGTACAAATACTACACTGGCATTACACAGGACATCATTCAGCACAACCTCGATGCCCTGAACGAGCACAGAGTGCCCCTCGATGTCTTTCAGATCGACGACGGGTGGGAACATGCCGTCGGAGACTGGCTGACGGCCAATGGAAAATTCCCGGGCGGGATGGGGGCCATGGCCGATGCGATCCACGAACGCGGCTACAAGGCCGGCTTGTGGCTGGCACCCTTCATCGCCGAGGAGTCATCTGACCTGCTGCGTGAGCATCCCGACTGGTTCCTGACGGAGGACGACGGGAAGCCCGTCAAGGCCGGCTACAACCCGGGCTGGAGCGGCATCTTCTACTCCCTTGATGTAGCCCACCCGGCCGTCCGGTCCTATCTCCGCGACGTGTTTGACCTGGTTCTGCACACCTGGCGCTTCGACCTGGTCAAGCTCGACTTCCTGTATGCCGCCTGTCGCAAAGCTCCCAGAGGCAAGACGCGGGGTCAGGTCATGTCCGAATCCATGCAGTTCCTGCGTGACATCGTCGGTGACAGACTCATCCTGGGGTGTGGCGTTCCCCTCGGCCCTGCATTTGGCCAGGTCGACTTCTGTCGGATAGGTGGAGACGTCGCCTTGAAGTGGGAGGACCGCCTGTTGTCGACGATTCACTACCGCGAGCGAGTATCAACAGTCTGCGCCCTGCGGAACGCCATCAGCCGAAGGCATCTGAACGGCATAGCTTTCTGGAACGATCCGGACGTCACCATCCTTCGGGACACTGGAAACAGCCTGACGGAGGCACAGCGTCGCACGCTGTTTCTGGTAAATCAGGCCATGGGTGGTCTCGTTTTTACATCGGATGACATCTCATCCTATACTGACGTGCAGCTCAGGCAGTACCTGTCCCAGTTTCCGTTTTCTGTGAAGTCCGTCGAGGACGCCACACCATTCGGCGAGGCATGGCGCCTTACCTTGAGCAGCCAGGGTGCTACATATATTGTTGCCGCCAACCTGGGGTCCCGATCTGCCACGATCGACCTGGATCCCGGCGTCTATTACTGCGATGGGCACCTGATCGATGGACGAGTACCTCTGCAACTCCTTCCCTTCGATTCGGTCTGTCTCCGGAAAGCGCACGGGGACAACGTCGAACTCCTTGGAACGACGACCCATCTGTTCCCGGGCCTCGATATCAGACATTTCGACTGCCATGACACGTCCATCGTGCTTCAGCGGTTCAACACCGCCCAACTCGAAGGCGAAGCGCTGATCGGCATCCCCAACGCATCCGATCGATGGACTGTGAACGGGGTATCGGCGACCCCCGAGCAGGAAGGCGGGCTCACGGTCTTGCGACTTCCCCTCGAACGAGTTGCGCTACCGGTCGATTGAGGCATACTGCTGACAGCTGTATCACGGGACAGGGAGGTATGACCATGGAACCATTTGCGTTACCGGAGAGTTTCCTGCTGGGCACGGCGACAGCCTCACTACAGATCGAGGGCGGCGATCACAACAACAGCTGGTACCGCTGGGTCCAGACCGGTCATGTCAAGGATGGCACCAGCTGTATCGTGGCTGACGATCACTGGAACAGGGTAACCGAGGACATTGCGCTCATGAAGCAGCTGCACCAGCAGACCTATCGGATGAGCCTGGAATGGAGCCGCATCGAACCGACGCGGGGGCAATTCGACAAGAACGCCATGGACCACTATCGTCTCGAGATACAGCAGCTGCTGGATGCTGGAATCAGGCCTCTGGTCACGCTGCATCATTTCTCGAACCCGCTGTGGCTCGAAGATGCTGGTGCCTGGGTCAACCCGGATGTCATCGATCTGTTTGAGCAGTACACCGCATATGTCGTGGAGAACCTTGGCGACCTCGTGAGCGACTGGTGCACCATCAACGAGCCGAACGTCTACCTTGTGGCGGGTTACATCACGGGCGGATGGCCACCGAACGACATCAGTATCACCAAGTATTTCAGAGGCGCCCGCAACATGATCCTGGCCCACATCAAGTCCTATCGCAAGATCCATCAGGTGCGTGCATCCAATGGCTGCAACGATACGATGGTTGGTGTCGCCAATCACCTGAGGCTGTTCGATCCCGGGCATGGCAACGGTCGCGAACGCTGGGCGGCGGGCATGTACGAAAGACTTTTCCAGGAACTCTTTATCACAGGGATGTGCGAGGGGAGACTCCTCTCGCCGTTGGGTGGAGGATATCCACTCGGCGAGGGCCGCTATTTTGATTTCCTCGGCGTCAACTATTATACGCGAGACATCGTCGACTGTTCCGGCAGGTCCACGAATCCACTGGGCAGGTTGGAAGTACGCGAAGACAGCCAGAAAAACGATCTCGGGTGGGAGATCTATCCTGAAGGGCTTTATCGTGTCTGCAAGAAGTACTGGGATCGCTACCATACGCCCATCTTCATTACCGAAAACGGCACAGCCGATGCCAAGGACGCCTTCCGGACCAGGTACATCTATGACCACCTTCTCGAAGTGAGCCGTCTGATTGAAGACGGCGTCGATGTACAGCGATACTACCTCTGGTCTCTGATGGACAACTTTGAGTGGATCGAGGGCCTCAGCGCCAGATTCGGCATCGTTGCGGTGGACTACGCAACGCTGGAGAGGACGGTACGTACCAGCGGATGGTCCTATGCCGATGTCGCGAAACATCGCGGTGTCACGGAGAAGATGATCCAGCAGTACCTGGCGTGACAGGAACCGTCTCCGCGATGAGCCTGATTATGGGATACCGGCAGGATGCGCGGTCATATGGCAGAAACCGAATGCAATACGGACGCTCCTGACCATGCCAGAACTGCTCTCTGTGTGCTTCCTGTGGCACTTTCACCAGCCACAGTATCAGGATCTGACGTGTGAGACGGCATTGCTTCCGTGGGCCCGCCTCCACTGCGCACGCAACTACTCGATGATGCTCGAACTCCTGGAAGAACAGCCCGCGGTGCACGCTACCATCAACATCACGCCGGTTCTGGCGACACAGCTTGACGCATACGCGCATGGCAGGTCCAGCGACGAATGGCTTCAACTGACATCGACCCCGGTCGCGAGACTGGATATGGACCAGAGAGCGCGACTGGTCGCCCTGTTCTTCGACGTCAACCGTGAACGCATCATCAACACCGACATCCGCTACGCGGAGCTATACCAGTTGAGGAACAAACCAGCCGGCTCCTGGACCGAACCGGACCTCCGCGACCTTCAGTGCAAGTTCATACTTGCCTGGACATGTTATGCTGACCTTCAGGCGGGCCTGGTGGACCGCACACTCCTGACAAAATCCCGTGACTACACTGAGGAGGACCGGACAGTTCTCGTTGAGGCTCAGCAGAAACTCGTGCGAGACTTCATTCCCAGATTGGCGAAACTTGCTGCGTCCGGCCGGGTCGAACTGGCGACGTCACCGTTCGCGCACCCTATCATTCCACTCCTCATCGACACGGACGTCGCCCTTTCCATTCAGGACACTGCTTGCCCGCAACCCGTTTTCCGCCACCCCGAGGACGCATTCCTGCAGCTCGAACTCGGCAAGAGAACTGTCGAAGACCTGCTGCACCAGCGCGTGCTGGGATGCTGGCCATCAGAGGGAAGCGTATCGCAGGACGCAGTGGCCGAGATCGCTCGTGCAGGTTTCTCATGGACAGCCACCGATGAGGAGATCCTGTTGCGAGAGCTCCCCGGCGAACCGCGCCAAGTGCTCTACCATCCCTACCGGACCCAGACCACGGCAGGCGCAGTCACAATGGTGTTCCGAGACAGAGAACTCTCCGACGCCATAGGCTTCCTGTACGCTTCAATGGTGCAAGAACATGCTGTCGGGCAGTTCCTGGATCGTGTCCGCTCGATCCGCGATGCGATCGACGGGCCCAGCGTTGTCTCGATCATCCTCGATGGAGAGAACGCATGGGAGTTCTATCCAGAGGGAGGCGCGCCGTTTCTCAGAGCGCTGTATGCTGCCCTTGCCAACGAACCAGGCGTGTGTCTGAGCACAGTCGAAGAAGCCATCGAGCGCTGCCCTGCATTGCCCATGCCTGCCTTCCGTCCCGGGTCGTGGATCGAGGGAGACTTCCGCGTGTGGATCGGTAAGGACGAAGACAACAGGGCGTGGCAGTACCTGCAGGAAACTCGGGAGGACTGGGCACGGTTTGACCCCGCTGAACAGGATCGTTCGCGGATGTCCCTGCTTGCAGCCGAGGGATCGGACTGGAATTGGTGGTATGGACGCGAACGCACCCCCCAGATCGCTGTACAGTTTGACGACCTGTACCGACGCCACCTTGCCAACGTCTATACGCAAGCGGGGAAGCAGATCCCTGATCGCCTCCTCATTCCTCTCCTTGATGCCGGCCCGACGATGATCCCCGTCCTGCCTGTCGGTTTCGTAAGCCCTCACATCGACGGCGGTGCCCCGCGAGAGCCGGAATGGGCGTCTGCGCACTATATCAGACCCGACAGCGAGGGAGGAGCCATGAACTCGGGAACTCCAGTCGTCACGTCGATGCGCATCGGCTACAGCCTCTCGGACATCTACCTGTTGATGGAATTTTCGCATCAGGCAGACGTAGCAAGGGACCTGCGAGTGGAGGTGCGCTTCACCTCGCCTGGTGGTGCTACCCGTGTGATCATTCTCCGCCGCGACGGAAAGACTGAAGCAACGGTAGAGCCGTCGGGGCCAATGACGTGGGCACTGGGAGAGACACTTCAGATTCAACTTCCCTTTGAGACCCTGAGAGCGCGACGCGGCGAAACCATCACGTTTTCCATCGTGGTCCTGGGGGAAGGGCGCCTGATGTCAGCTGTCCCCGCCCACGGTGCGATGTCTATCCAGCTTCCTGCTGCTGATGACGGCCGGCAACGGTTGGAGGTCTGACACGAAACGACTGCGTCTTTGCACTTACAACCGCCAACTTGCAGGGAGTCTGGACAGCAACTTCCCCGAAGCAATCGACGGAGGCATGGCACTGCCGGCTGCGCTTGACCCTGGCATGTTCCGACACCCGGTGGTTGAGATTCGAGGCTGACATGGGTTGCCGATTCGTACTGGTTCTACACTCCCACCTTCCCTATGTGCTCGGGAAAGGGCGCTGGCCATTTGGTGAGGAATGGCTGCATGAGATCGTACTGGACACGTATCTCCCTCTGCTGGAGAGTCTGGAACGCCTTGCAAAGGATGATATTCCCGCCTCGGTCGCCATCGGGCTGACGCCCATCCTCATGGAACAGCTCAAGTCTCCCGACTTCATCAGCAAGTTCCGGAAATGGACCGACACCAAGCAGTCCGCGCTGCGCGAAGATGCCTGTCGCCTCCCCGATACGCAGGAAGCTCGTGACCTCAACGCATTCTATCGCGATGAACTGGACCGGCGTAGGGCCCAATTCGATGCAATGGAAGGCGATGTGGTCGGGGCGTTCGCAAGCCTGCAGGAACGCGGTCGACTTGAAGTTATGACATCATGCGCCACACACGGATATATGCCGCTGTTTGGAAACGACGAGTCTCGCCGACTGCAGATACGCACTGGAGCAGCGGTGTATCAGCACTGGATGGGACGCAGGCCGAGCGGATTCTGGCTGCCGGAGTGCGGGTACGTCCCAGGTGTTGAACGCCTCCTGGCCGAGGAAGGCCTGCGCTACTTCATTGCAGATGCGGCTTCATTCGACGCGGGTTCCGGGCAGGAATACACTGCCGGGCGCATCTCTATCGCCACGAGTACGGAGGCTCCATGGACGCCATGGGACATCGGATCAGGCGTCGCCGTCTTTTTGCGCAACTCCGCAACAAGTGAGCAGGTCTGGTCACGTGACCTCGGGTATCCAGGTAACGGTGCATACCGTGAGTTCCACAAGCGGTGCGAAGGCTCAGGGTGGCAGTACTGGCGGATTACGAGCATGCAGACGGATCTCGGCTATAAGGAGCTCTACAGACCGGCGGAGGCGCGAGCCCGTACCAGCGAGCATGCCGCGCACTTCGCCTCATTGCTCCGTGGCCTTGCAGCCGATCGCGAACAATCTGTCGAGAGGCCCTGTGTCATCGTATCATCCTTCGATACGGAGCTCTTCGGCCACTGGTGGTACGAGGGCCCGACATGGATCGAGGACATGATGAGATCATTGGCAGAACAGCCGTCTGTGACCGTAGCCGCCCCATTGGACATCCTTGGCTCCTGCGCCCTGCCGGCAGGCAAGTTGCGTGAGTCCAGCTGGGGCGCCGGGGGTGGACACGACACCTGGTTAAACCCGGAAACCGCCTGGATATGGGACAACATCCACGACGATCAGCGCCATCTCATCGACCTTCTGCCCCACCTCCATGACGATACAGGAGACATGCTGCTGCGTGAGATCCTGCTGGAAGAGAGTTCGGACTGGCCATTCCTCATCACCACGGGGACAGCCCGCACTTATGCAACAGCGAGGTTTCTCGAACATCACCGCAAGGTACGTGCGTTGTTTGCCGCTGTCGATGACAGAGAACATCTCCCCCCGACAGGCCAGACTGGATCGGATGATCCGGTGTTCGAATACATACATCTGGACGATATCAGGAGGGCCTAGTGTCGGGTCTGCGTGAAGACCATGTCGTCAAGTCACCCACTGGTCTACTATATGCGCGGGACCACCAACTGGACGACGTTCATCGCAAGGATGCGGTCGAGGAGTACGCTCAATCCCTGCACGGGGTGACACCATGAAGGTGTTCTTTGTCGCCTCGGAGGCACTTCCATACGCGAAGACGGGCGGACTCGGCGACGTCACGGGCAGTCTTCCCTCCGCTCTCCACGGTATGGGAGTAGACGTCAGCCTTATCATGCCGTTCTACGGTACCGTCAAGGCCAGGAACCTTGCCACGGAACAGGTCATGACCAGTGCAGTGACAATGGGGGACAGAACTCTTCCGTTCACGGTCCTGCGTCATCACCAGACGTTCTTTATCCAGCAGGACGAGTTCTTCCTGCGCGACGGCCTCTATGGCACCCGTGAGGGTGACTATCCCGACAACTGGCTGCGGTTTGCCTTCTTTGCACGAGCAGCACTCGAGACGGTTATCGCCCTTGGCGGCGCAGACGTGATCCATGTCCATGACTGGCAGACAGCGCTGCTTCCGGTCTATCTGAATGTGTTCCATCCTGAACGCCGTGAGAAGACCCTCCTGACCATCCACAATATTGCCTATCAGGGCATCTTCTCACGAGAGATCCTGCCCGATATCAGCCTGCCGGAGTCTGTGTTCACCCAGGACGGCATCGAATATTTCGGAAGTGTCGGCTACCTCAAGGGTGGCATCGTCTGGGCTGACAGGGTCAACACTGTTTCTCCCTCCTATGCACGGGAGATCCTGACGGAAGACTACGGCTTTGGACTCCAGGGAATCCTTGCTACGCGCGGCGACCAGCTGAGTGGTATTCTCAACGGCATCGACTACGCATATTGGGACCCGTCGACTGATGCGGCTCTGAGACACGTCTACTCTGCGAACTCACCCGGGGAGAGGGAACAGAACAAGGTCCTGTTGCTTCAGGAGGCTGGACTGGACACGACATCCGACCGAGCGTTGTTCGTGATGGTTTCGCGGCTGGTTGCTCAAAAAGGAGTGGATATCGTGTTGAACGCTTTCGACGAGATCATGTCTCTCCCGGTGACACTCATCATACTGGGCACTGGAGACCTCGAGCTGGAAGCAGCTCTGCATGCCAGGATGGCGACCCACAAGGGGCGATTCGCCCTCATCGGGAGGTTCGACGAGGGACTGGCACACCGCATGTATGCAGGATCAGACTTCTTCCTCATGCCATCCCGGTTTGAGCCGTGCGGCCTGTCGCAGATCATCGCGCTCAGGTACGGCAGTATCCCGGTCGTGAGGAGGACCGGTGGACTGAAGGACACCGTTCAGGACATCGACCCGAAAACCGGGGTCGGAAATGGTATCAGCTTTGACGAAGCAACTCCATCCGCACTCCTCGACGCCGTGCGGCGAGCAGTGAAACTGTATGCCAATCGCGACGCGCGCCGCCGCACTCAGCTGACAGGCATGACATGTGACTATTCCTGGCAATTCAGCGCGCACGACTACCTGAGACTCTATACGTCCATGGAGGTGTCCTAATGAAGGCAGTCATTCTGGCCGGAGGGTTTGGTACCCGTCTACGTCCGTTGACCATCAATCTCCCAAAACCGATGGTCCCGTTTGCCAACCGCCCCATGATGCAGCACATCGTAGGACTGCTCAAAAAACACGGGTTCGATGACCTTGTTGTCATCCTGTATCATCAGCCCGACGCCATACGCGGGTACTTTGGCGACGGCAGCGATTTCGGCGTGAAGATCGAGTATGTCACGAGTCAGGAGGATCTTGGAACCGCCGGAGCCGTCGGGCTTGCGCGAGCCAGCCTGCAGGAGACGTTCCTGGTCATCGCAGCCGACATCGTCACTGACATCGACCTTACCAAAGCAGTTGAGTATCATCGCGAACACAAGGCCGCTGCCACAATCACTCTGTCGCGAGTGGAGGACCCTCTGGAGTATGGCATCGTCATCACGGACACCGAAGGGCATGTCGTGCGCTTCCTCGAAAAGCCATCATGGGGAGAAGTCTTCTCGGACACCGTGAACACGGGGATCTATATCCTGGAGCCATCGGTCTGGGATGATATTCCCGAAGACAAGGAGGTCGACTTCTCCAAGAACCTGTTTCCTGCACTGCTTGCGCACAACCAGCCGCTGTATGGATACATAGCGCCCGGCTACTGGCGCGATGTCGGCAACATCCGTGAGTACAAGCGTGCACACGGAGACCTGCTGAAGGGGAAAGTCGACCTTGGAGCCCAGGGTGAACGTATCGGCGGTATCGGCAGTGATGTCTGGGTCGGCGAAGGCAGCCAGATCTCAACGTTCAAGGGATTTGACGGGTCGGTCCTCATCGGCAGGGACGTGACTGTCGGCGACGCACGCGTGCACAGCTCCTTCATAGGCGACCGCACAATCGTGCAGAATGGGGCGAACATCGACAATTCGATCCTGTGGGACGGCGTCGTCGTGGAGTCGGGGGCTCACATCTTCAACTCCATCGTCGGCAGAAACGTCCACGTCGGCAAAGACGTCCTTCTCGAGAGCGACAACACTGTGGCTGACGATTGCATCATTGGACAGGGGTCCATCCTCAAGGCCCAGGTCCAGATATGGCCGGGCAAGACAGTCGAACCTGGTTCGACCGTCACCAGCAACGTCGTCTGGGGCAAAGCCTGGTCAAGGGCCCTGTTCAGTTCTTACGGGATCGTCGGCGTCAACAACGTCGAAGTCACTCCGGAAATGTGCGCGAAACTGGGCTGTGCGTATGGCACGTTCCTCGGCAAAGGTTCGGTCGTCTTCACGGCCCGCGACGACCACCAGTCTTCACGAATGCTCAAGCGTTCGGTCATCGGGGGTCTCATGAGTGCCGGCGTACGCATCATGGACCTCCAGGCAGCTCCAGTGCCGCTGGCCCGATTCGCCGTCAAGTCGTTCGCAGGCAGCGGCGGCGTTCACGTCATACGCTCGCCATTCGACCGCCGGCTCACGACCATACGCTTCTATGACCGATCGGGGTTCGATCTCTCCACCACACAGGAAGGAGCTATCGAGCGCCTGTTCTTCCGGGAGGAATTCGCCCGCGCCGACGTCGAAGAGGTTGGAACCATCGATATTCCACCTCGCGTGGTGGAGTCATATCGGGACTACCTCCTGAATTCCCTGGATGTCGCGGCCATCCAGTCGTCAAGCATCCGATTCGTCATCGACTACTCATTTGGCACTCCCGTCCAGCTCTTCCCCGCCATCGCAGGGGAGTTCGGCCTCGAGATCGTCTCCTTGCATGCCTACGCCGATGGACGAAGGGCAGTAAGGACCGCTTCCGAGTTCCGGGACGCCAAGCGAAAGCTCTCATCCATGGTCAAGTCACTGGGAACGACATTCGGCGTCATTCTGGATGCATCCGGCGAGAAGGTGTTCATCGTGGACCGGAGCGGTGAGATCCTCTCGGATACCCGTGCCACAGCACTCATGATCGGTGCCAGACATCGCTCCGGCGTCCTGAATTCGGTGACACTCCCGATTACGGCGTCCATCGAGCTGGAACGGTACATGAGGGATCAGGGGGTCGACATCCACTGGTGCTCCACCCTGCCACGCAATATTATCCGCGAAGCGACGAACACCGATGCCGGCGCAGACATGCTGGGGGGCTTCATTTTCTCCCGCGCCCTTCCTTTCTACGACGGGATGCTCTCCATCGGTTTTCTCCTGGAAACGCTTGCCAAAACAGGAGAAGACCTCGTCGCACTCAAACAGGGGACGCCGTCGCGGGACCCCAGTCACGTGGAACTGTCCTGCCCCTGGGAGGCAAAAGGAACGATCATGCGTCGCATGAGCGAACTCTATCGCGACACGGCAGAGTTTGTTGAAGGGGTCAAACAGCGTGAGGAAGACGGGTACACCCTGGTACTGCCCGACAGAGACCGCCCGGTACTCCACATCTACTCCAGCTATACGACGGAAGACCGTGAACACGACCGATTGAACGACATAGAACAGAGAATCCGTTCCTGGATGCCATAGCCGAAGCCTCATCGCCGGAAGCGGCTGCGAGATTTCACTATTGCACGGGATATCCCTTTCAAGCTGAGACAGGAGGAGGTCATGGGGGAGCACACGAAAGCATGCCCAATGGTCATGGGCGACGGTCTGGTTGATTTCGGGTGGGCCAGGCAACCGCTGTTCGACGTGAACATGACAGCTGCCGCATCGGTGCAACGTCACGTGTTCCATGCGTGGCGGCTGAAGCGGTGGGAGTACTTCTACGTTGTGACGCCGGAAGTCTTCTTCTCGGCGCAGATCGCTCACCTGGGATATCTGGCTAACGTCGGGGCGTACCTGTATGATATCAAACGCCACGTCCTGATTGAGCGCACTGCGAACATCCCCTTCGGAACCGGCGTCATCCTGGCCGACCACCCCCGCCGGGGAACGACCAGCGCCCATACCGGGAGTTCTACTCACCTCCAGTCCGAGATGACACCGGAAGGCAAACATGTCACCGTCGACTGGTCCCGGTTCGGTGGACAACGCGATCTCCACGCTGACCTGCTTCTCGGCTGGCCTGAGGACCTCGAATCCTTGAGTGTTGTCGACCCACTGGAGAACGGACGCTTCGCTTATACGACCAAGGTGACCGGTATGCGCGCCACGGGGACTATCCGCGTCGGACAGGAGACCTGGGAGTGCAGTCCGTCAGAAGCGCTGGGCGAACTCGACTGGAGTCGGGGCTTCCTCGAGAGCGTCACATCATGGAAATGGGCGACAGCTTCAGGCCGGACACCTCAGGGCCAGACAGTTGGCTTCAATCTGTGCAGCGGCTTCCATGACGGAGGAGACAACGAGAACGCGGTAGTAGTCGACGGACATCTCACCAAGCTGGACCTCGTCTCCATCACGCGTGATCAGGCGCATATCATGCAGCCGTGGCATATCGGCAGTCTCGATCGGTGCATCGACCTGTCGTTCATTCCGATGGTGGACCGCCAGTCCCACACAGCCGCCGGCCCTCTCCAGAGTCATATCCATCAGCTCGTGGGCCGGTACAATGGTACTCTGATGCTGGAAGGTTCAGATCCGATAGCGATCACGGATTTCGTGGGAGCGGCCGAAGATCACTACGCTCGCTGGTAGCCGATTCGCGGCCTGGCGCCACGAGTAGGAGCAAAAGCCCCGGACATGTACCGTCCGGGGCTTTTTCGCTGAGCACGTGTCAGGCGACTACAATCC
>JBAQYC010000180.1:0-3132 GCA_049299835.1 Candidatus Cryosericum sp.
ATGCCGACGGCTATCTACGGAGCCTGTCCAGCAAGGCACACGTCATCGTGCGTGGATGCTTCGCCCCGGTCGTCGGACGTGTCAGTATGGATGTCTGCGCCATCGACGTCACAGAGATCCCGGCAGCAATGCCCGGTGACCGGGTGACCCTGCTCGGGGAACAGGACGGCCTCACCATCACGGTCGACGAGCTGGCAGGGCTCATGGGGACCATCGCGTACGAGGTCTTCACCGGATTGTCGAAACGCGTACCACGCGTTTATCTGGACCGACGCTCCTGAAGGCACACATCAGGACATGACAAGACCCCCTGCCAGAAAACAGGGGGTCTTGTCATTCTCTCGGGTTACCATGTCATCAAAGCCCTGGATGCCGTGCCTCCCCCATGCTCCTGCAGAACGGTCCTCATTGTCGCGGACGGAAACCACCGTCCGGGGCACACCGTGAAGCCGGAGATACCGGTCCGCTCGTCCGGGACTTCGCGGTGCAGGATGATGCGTGAGACCGGGATACTATGCCGTGCGCATAGCGACCGCAGAAGCTCCACACCGGCCACATACTGCGCCGGGGGCATACGGGCCAGCTGAAAGTTTCCCAGAAAGCACACGGCGACGCTCACGGCGTTGATCCGCGCATTGCCACAGTTGAACGCGAGCATGGCAAGCGGCTGTCCGGCAAACACGGTGCCGGTAGGCCCGACACCGAAATGGTAGTCACAGATGTAGCCGGGAACTGTTTTTGCCCAATGTTTCTGGTGGTTGCGTTCGATCGCTGCCCACAGCGCAGCACCCTCGGGGTCTGCGCTCCCCAGTGTCGCATCCGTGGCGCTGTGATGCAGGACAATCTGCGTGAGTGGCCGCATCAGGGTGTGACCGCGGAACCATTGATGCGCAGAGAGGTCTCGATGACGTCGGCCAGCCGGTCCAGGCTCGCCTGCATCCTGTCCAGCTTCCCTCCGAAGACCGTCAGCAGATAGACGGAGACGGCGATCGGGAACCCGATATTGCCGATAAGCGTGACAAGCTCGTCCATGTCGTGCCTCCTTGGCAGGGGGCTGCCCTGCTCTCCTGTTATGGAGAAGCACACATGGCAAGTAATCATACGGCGTCTCCCTGACGGGAGAAACAGCGTCAGACGAGCTTCAGAGCGTGAAAGAGGAGGGCATACAGGACGGCGAAGATCAGTCCCGGAAGGAAGTTCGCCAGTTTGATCTTCTTGAGCCCCAGCAGGTTGATACCAATGGCGATGACCATGAGGCCACCCGTGGCGGTCAGTTCGTTGAGAATGTAGGGCTGCATCAGGAATCCCAGCGCGGAACCCAGCAGAGTCAGGCTCCCCTGGATGATGAACACCGGGACAGCACTGAACGCTACGCCGCTTCCCAGTGCCGCTGCGAGTGATATGCTGATGACCAGGTCGAGGATGGATTTTGTGTAGATGAGCGTACCGTTGCCCGTCATCCCCTCCTGAATGGACCCAATGATAGTCATGGGCCCGATGCAGTAGATGAGCGTGGCGGTGACGAGTCCTTCCGCCCACTGGCTGCCGGAGGCGACGTGGAGCCGCTTCTGAAAGCGCTCTGCCGCTGCGTTGAGTCGGTCCTCGAGCCGCAGGAGTTCTCCCACGACAACACCGCTGACGAGGGCCATGACCATGATGACGGCGTTTCCTGTCTTGAGGGCCATGCCGGTCCCGATAGAGGCCACCGCCAGCCCATTCGCGATGAAGATGGCGTTACGCGTATCTTCCTTGAGAAACTTGCCGGCCAGCATACCGATCACGCTGCCGATCACGACTGCAACTGCGTTAACGGTCGCGCTCAGGGGAAACCTGAGCACAAAACCCGTTGCCGCTCCTTCAGGAGCGGCAACCAGTGCAGCAATTGCCGAAAGAATAGTCATGAACAGAAGATGTCTCTAGACCTTCAGCCCCATGACCTCATACATCGAGAGATAGGCCTCGGCGTCGCCGAGCTCCTCGATGGCGGCAATGACGGCGTCCCTGGTATCCACAGGCAGCGCGCGGAATGCATCCGTGTCGGTAAGCTCGACGCCGGCCATGGAAACAGACACTGTGCCGATATAGTCGTCATCCATCAGTTCGGTGGCAAGAGTGCGAGCCTGGTCCTCTGCAGGTATGAACAGGGCCTGGCCAAGATAGATGACTTCAGACTCCTCGTCCTCGTCGTCTCCCTCATCGTCCTCTGACTTCTCGCCCTCAGCCTCTGCAGTATCGTCTTCACTGTGGCAGCAGCAGGGTTCGCCTTCAACATGCTCGTGCCCGTTCTTGCAGTGATCGCCTTCGCACTCACAATTCTCGTCGTCGTCGCAGCAGCACTCGTCGCCATCTTCTTCCAGTTCCTGGGCCCATGGATGAAACCCTGAGATGCGAACGACGACACCTTCAATGTCACGCTCCACGACAACGTGCGACTGGTCCTCGTCAAGGTGGTAGTGCCACTTCTTGAGAATTTCCTCGCCTTGCTCAATGCTTTCGATATTGTTGATAGCCACCTGGATCAGCATGGGGAACCTCCAATGAGATAGTATGGGATTCATTGTACACGTGTTTGTGTGGGGCGCAAAAGCCTGTACACTGACATTATGAAGAGTGGATTCGTATCGATTTTTGGCAAGCCCAGCGTCGGGAAGTCGTCGCTGATGAATGCTATCCTTGGTACCAAACTATCCATCGTGTCGCCTAAACAGCAGACCACGTGGTATAACATTCTCGGCGTCCTCAACAAAAAGGATGCTCAGGTCTGTTTCGTCGATACGCCCGGCTATCACAAGGTAAGCAAGAGCAAGCTGAACAAGTATCTCGTCGAGACTGCGCTGCAATCCCTTGAGGATGTCGAGCTCGTCTATTTCGTGATCGATCAAGCGGCTTATCCAGACGCCGAGTACGAGGAGATGATCCCTATCGTCACAAAACTCGGCAGACCGATCTTCCTTGTGGTCAACAAGCTGGACCTGGATACGGCCAAGCGCCATGAGATGGTGGCTGCTCCCTTCGTCGAGAAGCTGCATCCAACAGCTGTCTTCCACGTTTCGGCGGCAACCGGCGCAGGCGTCTCGCCACTTGTGAAAGCGACCATTGACGCAATGCCTGTAGGTGAACCCTATTTCGACG
>JBAQYC010000181.1:0-6106 GCA_049299835.1 Candidatus Cryosericum sp.
GGTCTATGGTGCAGAAGCGCGTGGTGGAACGACCAAGGCAGAACTGGTCATCTCGAACAAGCATATCGCCTATCCGAAGGTCACGGATCCGGACCTGCTCGCAGCAATGACCAATGAGGGGCTCAAACAGTACGGTGGAGGGATCAGCCGGAAGACCGAGGTCATCATCGATTCATCGGTGATGTCGACCCCCGACTTCCTCAGCGAGGAGAACTGCCGGGGCCTGCTTGCACTTCCCATCCGAAGCACACTCATCAGCAGGCTGGAGTCCGAACTCGGACTCAACATCGTCCTTCTCGGTGTCATCGAGGGCCTGACAGCCATCGTAGACGTCGAGATGCTTCGCAGGGCCATTGCAATACACGTGAAGAAGCAGTTTCTCGACCTCAACATGAAGGCTCTGGACCTTGGTATGGAAATGGTCGAGGCTCAGGCCAAGACCGGCATACGTATCTGAGAGCTGCATGGTCGGCCCGGGATCCCAGTGATGGCCTTGTACCTTTCACGTTCGTCACAAAGGACACCATGACGGTGTCCTTTGTGACGTTCAAGGTTTCCCACCCGAACCACAGGCCGGACATCCGATCACACTTCACGGTGATGGAATCATGAGATTCGACAGGTTTTCCAGTACTGTCGGGCAGCCGTATGTCGCCCAGATCGAAGAAGTACCTTTCTATCACTATATGCCGGGCGATTCCGTACTCGTCCTGGAGATACCTGGATGTCCCCTGCGATGTTCCTACTGCGACCGCCCAGTTCTCGCACGCTCTCAGGACTGGTCGCCCTATGACCCTGCCAAGGTGGCGGCCGCGGTGGAGAAGCTCGGCCACGAGTCCGGGTTTGCCGGCGTCGTGTGGGCTGGCGGTGAACCTTCTCTGCAATGGGACAACGTCGTCGCATGCTCCCGGCTGGTTCATGAGGCAGGCAAGAAAGTTGCCGTGGTCACAAACGGCGGGCTGACACCGGAACTTCTCGGAGATTCACGAGGGATAGTAGATGCGCTGCTTGTCAGGTTCAAGGGATTTTCGGAGGAGACATACTGGACTCTGGGAGGGCCGACCGGCTTCCTGGAGAATAGTCGGGCCCTTGTAGAAAGTGCTATCAATGCAGGGATTCACGTCGAGCTCATGCTCGATATAGCGCGGGAGACTCCGGCCCAGCAACAGGAATTCTCTACAATGCTCACCTGGATCGCTCAGGATCTCCGAAGAGGAATTCCTCTGCACATCAGGGCCATTGCCCCTGAGCATGGTTTCACGATTCACCACGGACCCCTCATGCCTTTTCTCGAAAACCTTGTAGAATCTGGTCGAAGACAGCACGTGGGTTTTGTGTACCTGAGCAACTGCCATGGGCATTTCTTCAACAATACGATGTGTCCCAACTGCTATTCGGTCGTCGTCGACCGCACAGCTCGTCCGCTGGACCTTTCCTTCGTGACAGACGGGAAATGCGGCCACTGTGGAACGGACCTTGGGTTGACACTCGACAAGGAGACTCCGTGAGAAAAGCAATCGTGCCGATTGTAGCACTGATCGTCGTTGGAGCAGGACTGGCCGCCCTGTTTGCCATACGCGCCTTACCCGACCCAGTAACCTCCACCTACTTCCTCATGGACACGGTCCTCACCGTCAAGACCATCGGGGGCGATGCAGCCGCCATCAATGAACACCTTCATGCTCTTGCATCCGGCGTCGAAAGTATGACCAGCTACTTCAAGCCCGAGTCCGAGACCGTTCATGTGAATGCAGCCGCCGGCAAGGGGCCGGTGTCTGTCTTGCCGGAATATGCAGAGCTGCTGAAGACGGCGATAACCGTCGAGGCCATCGGCGACGGACACAAGTTTGACATTGCCATCTCACCGGTTTCATCGCTCTGGGGCTTCACAACCAAGGATTTCAGGATTCCTTCTGCAGCAGAGATTTCGGCAACACTGGCCTACTCCCATTCTGACCAGCTTGTGCTTTCGGGTACCACGGTACAACTACGGGACTCGCGTGCCCGCATCGATCTGGGCGGTGTCGCAAAGGGCTACTCGCTGGACGTCATGGAAGAATACCTCCGGAACGTCAAACCCCAGCCCCGACAGGTCATCGTCGATTTCGGCGGCAACCTTCTTCTGTACAGCGGCGGCCGCAAGAACGACTGGAAGATCGGCATACGCGATCCCCGTGCCCAGGGAATCATTGGCTACGTTCAATCGGGAGATGCCTTCGTCGCCACATCCGGAGACTATGAGCGGTACTTTGAGCGAGAGGGCAGGAGATACTGCCACATTATCGACCCGTCGACGGGATACCCTGCGACCCTCAATCAGAGCGCAACGGTCATCACGGAGATTCGGCCCATGAACGGAGCGGTCGGCGACGCCCTTGGCAAGGTCTTCTTCTGTTCACCGGCCGGGGTTCAGCATTCGCTCTTTCAGACAATCCAGAGTGAAGGAGTTATCGGTGTCGTTCTCATCGACGCCACCGGAACACAATCCACCCTGGGCCCGATCACATTCGTACCCACATCTGTCCAATGAAGCGAAGCGACCGGATCACGGCGCTGGTCATCCTCGCCGCCATAACACTTGTTGTTGTCTTCTGGATCATCATGCATCGTACAACAGGTACCCTGGCGGTTGTCCAGGTAGACGGCCAGATCGTCGCGACAGTAGATCTGACATCTCCCGAGCTACAAACGCTGCACATAGCAGGTCTGGTGGGGCCTCTCGTGGTCGTGGCTGACGGCAACGGATCCATCCGGGTCTCGGAGGCGACCTGCCCGGACCAGATCTGTGTTCATACCGTTCCCGCCCGCAGCCCCGGTGACCAGATCATCTGTGTGCCCAACCACATGGTCATCACGATCAAAGGGAAAGAGGCGGTCGATGCTCTCGCCCAGTAAGAGAAAGCGCACAACGCGGGATACTCTGCGATTTGCATTGTTGGCCGCAGTTGGAATCGTCATCAACTACTTCGACCCTCCGCTGGCATTTCTGCCGGGCGCCAAGCTGGGACTGTCTCAGATAAGCACGATGTTGTGCCTGGAGATGTACGGAGCACTCGCGACAGTGGCACTCGTGATCCTGCGGGTCCTGGTCACCGGCATCATCAAGGGGAATCTGATGACCATCACGTCACTGCTATCATTCGGTGGCAGTCTCGGCGCCGTCATCGTCATGGTTCTCCTTCGGAATGCTTTCGGAAAGCGCATCGGACTGCCTACAGTCAGTACCGCAGGGGGTGTCGTCAACAATGTGTCGCAATACCTGCTCTTGTTGATTACCAATACTGTGGGTACACTATGGTATTATCTGCCGGTGCTGGTAGTGGCGGGCGGAGCGGCCGGATATCTGATCGGTGGTGTTTCGCTTGCCGTCCTGTCTCGACTCGACCGAGCTCTTCATGGCAGCGTGACTATGGAGCCGCGGTGAGAAGAAAGGAACGAACAATATCTGTAGCGTTTGTGATTGCGGGAGCCATCCTTGGGTCCGTACTCGGCGAAGTGCTGGGCGCGTATTACCCCTTCATGAGGGCAGGCCTCCATTTTGGTATTCCCGACTTTACCCTTCAACTTGGCTTCATGGAACTCAGATTTGGCCTCACCTTGAATATGAACCTCGGCACGGCAGGACTTGCACTGCTCTTTCTCTTCTTCTCAACACTCGTATGAGAGTCTACCTGGCTTCGAGTTCGCCACGCAGAGCTCACATGCTCGCCGACTGGGGTGTACCATTTTCGATCGTGAAAGCGGACGTGGACGAAGTCATGGTTGATGCAGCACCTGAGAATAGTGCGACTCAGAACGCACTGGCGAAGGCATTGGCCGGAAGTCGTCACGTGGATGCCGGGCTCGTTGTCGGCGCCGACACCGTTGTCGCCTGTGACGGACGGATCCTGGGAAAGCCGCTGGACGAGAACCAGGCCCGCGACATGCTCGCGCTGCTCGAAGGGCGGGAACACCGCGTTATCACTGCAATGGCTGCCGTGTTCATGCCGGAGAAGACGGCGGCTACAAGATTATCCACGACGCGCGTGTTCATGAGGCACCTGGCCGCGGATGAGCGACAAGCCTATCTGAACAACCCGGAGTATCGGGACAAGGCAGGGGCGTACGCCGTTCAGGGACTGGCGGCAAGCTTTATCGAACGAACCGAGGGGCCGATGGACACGATCATCGGCTTCACAATGAGTGATTTCTATGCGCTCTGTACTGAGCTGCACGTTGATGTGAGGAGGTAAGTCGTGGCATTTTTCTCAAGAGACCTGGCAATTGACCTTGGAACCGCGAACACAGTCGTATACGTCAAGAACAAGGGTGTCGTCATCCGCGAGCCCACTATCGTGGCAACGGATGCCAAGACTGGCGCCGTGCTCGCCGTCGGCGACGACGCCAAGAAGATGGCAGGACGCACGCCCCAGTCGATCACCGTCACACGTCCCCTCAGAGACGGCGTCATTGCGGACTTCACGGTGACCGAGAAACTTCTTGAATACTTCATCCGAAAAGCATCTGGAACAGGTCTCTTTGCCCGTCCACGTGTGCTTGTCGGAATCCCGTCCGGCATCACCCAGGTCGAGATGAAGGCCGTCATCGACGCGGCCCTGAACGCCGGCGCAAGAGAGGCAAAGCTCATCCAGGAACCGATGGCTGCTGCGATCGGTGCCGACCTCCCCGTCGCTGAAGCCCGGGGAGTCATGATCGTGGATGTCGGCGGTGGTACGGCCGAGGTCGCGGTCATTTCGATGAAAGGAATCGTTACGTCCCGGTCACTGCGTATTGCAGGCGACGAAATGACAGATGCCATCGCAACCCACATCCGGCGCAGGTACAACCTGCTTATCGGGGATGTGACAGCCGAGGAAGTGAAGCTCGCCATTGGCTCCGCATATCCGCTCGAAAGCGAGAAGACATATGAAGTGCGGGGCAGAGACCTCATCAACGGCCTGCCAAAGTCCGTCGAAGTAACCAGCGAGGAGATTCGTGACGCACTCAAGGAACCCCTGGAGCAAATTCTCGCGACAATCAAGTCCGCACTCGAACTGACCCCACCCGAACTCTCGGCGGACATCATCGACAGCGGCATCATGTTGTCGGGCGGCGGCGCGCTCATCATGGGGTTCGACAAGTTCATTTCCACTCGTACGGGAATTCTCGTCAGCATCGCGGAGGATCCGCTGCTGTGTGTCGCGAAAGGCGCAGGCAAGGTCCTCGAGGACTACGATTCGCTCCATGAGGTTTTGATATAACGAATGCCCGGTCCGGTACGGAAGCCTACCCGCAGGTCGATCAGCCTGCTGTTCATAGCGCTCTTCCTTGCGCTGGCAACCATCATCGGACTTGCGTCTTATGGCGTTACGCTCGGAAACCTTGCATTCAGCGGCATTCAACGTGTCGCCCAGACGCTCGGAGGGGCCGTCTCGGCGGCGACCGACAGCGTGGTCGCATACGGTCGTGCTCTATTGTTCGCCCGAGGAATCTATGCTGAAAACGAGACGCTCCGCAGCGAAAACCAGTATCTGGACGCGCGACTACGTCTCGCTCTGGACAACAACGACGAACTGAAACGACTACAGGCGCAGCTTGCGGTCCAACAGCAGCTGCCTGTCAAGACCGCTCTTGCCCAGGTGACAGGGAGGGCAAGCGGGATACGATCGATGGACGTGTTCATAGACCATGGAACAGCCTTGGGCGTAGCCGACGGCGCCGGTGTGTTTGTCGCAGATTCCACCGGTCAGGCCTATGTGTTCGGCAAGGTCCGAGGTGTCTTCAAGTCAAACGCCACCGTAATCCCGCTACTCGACAGCAGGTGCGTAATCTCCGGCATCAATCGTCGCACCGGAGAGGACGTCCTCGTCAAGGGTACCGACAGCGAGTACTGCGAACTGTCCTACATTTCGCCGTTGCCTCAGTTCCAGTCTGGAGATATCGTCGTCACGTCCAGCAGTTCAACAACCTTCCCCCCCAACATTCCGATCGGCCGGGTCGACGCGCTGACAAACGGTACCACGACACGGCTGGTCCTCCGCCCGTTCGCAGATGTCTGGGCTACACGATACCTTCTCGTGACGCAGGATTCGAAATGACCCTGAATCGGCAATATGCGTTCCTGGCA
>JBAQYC010000182.1:0-13137 GCA_049299835.1 Candidatus Cryosericum sp.
CTCCCTGGATTCACCGGAGGATGTATAAAAAGAGACCCCCATGAGTACTTCCACGGTGGTCTCGCACATTTCGGAATGATGGCCTGCCGGGACGTATCCCCTCCGTCCTGACGGCAGCCGGTCCTGCACATGCGAAGGCAGCTACTCCCCGACCATCATTGAGTATACCTGACCCGCAGCACAGTGTCAAACTTATAGTGGTCTGGAACGCGAACGAGCCCCGCGGTGACAGGCAGGGGCTCGTTCCATGCGTCGAAGATCGAGAGTAGCGCTAGCTTACGGGGATCGTCTTTGTGTTCGTGGTCTGAACCTTTTTGGGAACGGTCAGCTCAAGCACACCGTTCTCCATGCGAGCGGTGACGTTCTCGACATCGACAGGCTCCTCGAAGTGAAATGCGCGCTCGTAGGTCCCGCCCATGCGTTCACGATACACAGTCTTGAGGGTCTCGTCGTCTTTCTTCTCGTCCTTGGATGTCTGGATGCTGAGACCGTTGTCCTCAGCTTTTATCGTGACACGTTCTTTGGCCACGCCCGGCATGTTCATCAGGATCACGTACCGGCTCGCATCTTCTCTGACGTCGGTGGCTGGAAGGCGTCCGGATCGACCGGCTGCACGCAGCATGGCATCCATGCGGAAAGGAAACAGGTTCGTCAGGGTCGGGGTGGAGCAGCAATCACTCGCAGTAACAGGATTCGTGTTCAGGTCGCAGTACATTGTGGTTCCTCCTTTATCATTACCGTTTTTCACCCGGCTAATGCCGGTCATTGTTTTCTTACACAGTCGCCGGGTGTACTTCAGGGTTTCCGGCTACACCATATGGTATACACATTAGCAGTCTCATGGCAAGACTGCTAATCTTGAAGGAGCGTCATGATTCTGAAATCGACCTTGTGCAAGTATTGATGAGGGGCAACAGGTTCGCTACGTTGTCTGTCCGATGGATGTATGCCGACTCCGGCCATGATCGACCGGGTCAGGAGGTGTGAGGCGTAAAGAAGGCAGATGTCAGCCGGAGGTTGAGGGTCGAGCGGAACGGTTCCTGAGCAGAAGGACGCAATCGCGGATCAGCAGGGCGGCACCAAAGCTCATTGCAGCTCCGATCAATAGTGACGCGGCAGGATCAGCCCACGTGTGTCCCGCAGCGGCGAGAGCAATGCCAACGATACCGGCCGCGTAGCAGACCTCGTCTTTGATGAGTGAGAGGAGGCGCAAACGGATGGACGAGCCTTCTTTGGCGCTGCGGACGATGTCGAACACGGGGAAGCTGACCACCAGCATGCCGACTGCCAGCACCGCG
Organism: Candidatus Cryosericum sp.; assembly: GCA_049299835.1. GTDB lineage: Bacteria > Caldisericota > Caldisericia > Cryosericales > Cryosericaceae > Cryosericum. The sequence goes on from JBAQYC010000182.1 coordinate 1,299, forward strand.
ATGGCGAGCCCAGGATTGACCGTTCTGAACGCTCCTCCCCGGATCAGGGTCGCCAGAGATCTCCAGAGGGTACCGACGCTGAGGAACAGGATAATGAATGCAGCGGAGATGAGTGCAGCAGCGTTGCGGCTGCGGCCCCTGCTCCACCTCAGGTACATGTCAACGGGCTTCTGCGACCAGGCCAGGGCAAGCAGGACAACGACCGCGACGACGGCGTTGGCCAGGGTGGAAAACGCCTGTGCCAGGACGGCCAGCATGTGGGTGATAAAGTAGCTGGTCAGCTGGACGATGAAGATAGCAATATACCCGACCAGTGCAAATGCAAGTCCACGGCTTGCGCGTCGAATCTCCTGCATTACGTCCAGCCCGAGGCTCGAGCCGGGGACGGTGATCATGTCTGGTACTGGTCTGGCATTGCTGTGTCGCACGATCATCTGCTCCTTGCCGAGGGGTTTCATCTATTCGTATGACATGGTGCCACAGCATAGCGATATTTCAAGGGCAGAAGTGGAAGGTCCAGTTGTGACGCCCGTCTGCTTTCTGCACCGTCCAGTTGCCGTACACTCACTTCATTGTGCGAAGGCGAGAAGCGGGATCGCCTGTGACATGAATCGTGTCCTGCGCTATACTGAAAAAACAGCGCCGGTTGGTGCTGAGGAGGTACAGCATGGACCCGTTGTGGGTACTTGTCATATTGATTGGCGGCTCATCGCTGGTTGTCGCGATCGCTTTTGTCTTTATTGCTGTCAAGGTAGCGACGGTGACGCGTCAGGTTGCCCCCAGAGTGGCTCAGATGCAAGAACAGCTGACTGCTGCCGGTATCGAGATTGCCAGGGTCTCCGAAGCCGTCCAATCCGCCGAGACGCAGTTCAACCATCTTGCTGACAAGGCCTCCACAGCGTCCGGTCGAGTAGCAAAGGTTGTTGGCGCGGTGCCGCGCGTCATCTACAAGGTCCGCGATGCCGATGTGAAGGTGGAAGCAACTGTGCGTGCCGTAGGGATCGTGGCAGCCAGAACGATCAAGAATGTTCGTGAGCGCTCCCTGTCTTCGCATGAGGTCACACTGAAGTAGATCTCCCTTGCTGATCACCGTTGTCACGACGACTCTCCGGGTGGTGGACATGGTCGTGTCGAGTTACGTCGAGTCCCGGAAAGCCGTTCGACGTGACTTGGGTCGTTGCAGTCCGAGTATGAGCTACTACAATTAGGTCAACCATGAACAAGACATCGCTGATCCATGCCGATGAACTGGAACGTATCCTGCTGGAAACGACGCCGCGAAGGGCAGTCCAGCGGGCTGTGGACCTTATAGCTGAGTCGATACCGTCCTGCACGGTGACCGTTCTGGGCGTGGACGTCGATCAGCGGGTGCACTTTGACGCAGCCAACGGCATCCCCTGGAGTGCGCTTCGAAAGGTTGAAGCCAGTTTCAACCGCGAACTGCCGCAGAATATCCTGGACATTATTCGTGGGCGGGAGACGTGCTTCATTGAGGACGTCGGTGCGTATCCCGAGTGGAGGAGGAAGTCGTCCACAGACATCTTCAGCTATGTCGGTTTCCCTATTATCATCGACCGGCGCGTGGTCAGCATCATCAATGTGCAGACATCAAGCCGGAAGCTGAAGCCCGAGGACATCGACACCCTGCAGCCCTTTATTCACCTCATCAGTCTGATCATCGCTCGCTATCTGAAGGAACAGCAGTCTGCAAACCGTGAGAACTTCCTGTCTCTAATGTATGAGACGACGATTGATGGTGTGCGCGCGACAGGGGCTGTGGAATTCATGAACATGGTCGTCAAGCACATCGCGCGGCGTCTTGGCTATCAGTATATTGCGCTTCTGTTGTACGACGACGAGTCCGAGTCCCTCGTTCTGCGGGCCCAGAAGGGGTACACCAGAGACTATGACGGGCTCACGCATGCTATTCACGATCGGAAAGGCGTAGCCGTGCGGGCTTTTCGTCTGCGGCGCGTAATCAACGTTCCTGATGCGCGTGTCTGCCCGTTTTATCTGCACGCCGTGCCTGGCGGGCGCTCTGACCTGGCTCTTCCATTGATGGCGGGAGGCAAGGTGATTGGCGTCCTGAACCTCGAAAGCAAGAAGGTCGACGCATTCTCCCACGAGGATATCCGCAACCTGACGCCGCTCGCAGCCGCCATCGGCCTGATGCTGGCAAGTATGGAGATCAAGCAGCTTCTGCGTGAGCAGGCCATGCTGGACGGTCTCACGGGGGCACACAACCGTCGCGCCATGGACGAGATCGTTGCAGAGGAGCTGGAACGGGCCCGAAGACATGGTCACGATCTGTCGCTTGTCATGATGGACATCGATGAGTTCAAGTCGATCAACGATCGGTTGGGTCATTCCGAGGGAGACAGGGTCCTCGAGAGTCTGGTCTCGGTACTCAGAAAATCTCTGCGGGCCATCGACAAGGTCATCCGCTATGGCGGAGACGAGTTCCTCCTTGTACTCCCCGAGACCTCTCAGCGGGAGACGGAACTCGCGCTCGAACGACTGCGTATGTGCGTCGAAACACAGGTTGTGACGGCATTGGGGGCAGTGAGTTGTTCCGCCGGGATCGCGACAGTGCGGGGTGACCCCGAGGAAGCGGATCTGGTACAGCTTGCAGACAAGCGCATGTACCAGGCCAAGTCCAGATACCGCGCACGGCTTGAGGAAGATCCCGGCTGCTAGGCAACCGACGCTGTACAAGGAGACGGACAAGAGAGGAGAGGGGTCATGGACATCCTGCCACACGTGATCGAGGGGAAACATGTTTTCCTGGCACCTGAACGGCGAGACAACGTTCCACTCTACTGGAAATGGGCCAACGACCGTGAAGTGACGCGTCTGACGCAAGGGTACGGCAGAGCCCCCAGCTTCGAGTTGATGGAGGCTTCCTATGACAAGTCCGCCGTTGCGGATGATGTCCGACGGTTCGGTATTCACCTGGTCTCGACGGGAGACATCATTGGGCGATGTGCGCTCAAGAATCTCAACCTCATCGTGGGGAGGGGGGAAGCGAGCATCCTTATTGGAGACGAGAAGTACCGTGGTCTCGGGTATGGCACCGAAGCGATGCGACTCCTGTGTACGGTGGGGTTCGATATGCTGGAGCTGCACACGATCTTCCTGACCGTGCTCGCCTGTAACCCAGGCGCGCTGGCCTCGTACCGCAAGGTGGGCTTCAAAGATGCAGGCTGTCTGCGCGAGGGCAGCGCCCGCGACGGGCAGCGTGTCGACATTCTCTACATGGACCTTCTGCGCGGTGAACTGGTGCCGGACACCGAATCAGGAGCCTGACACCAGAACGGCTGAGACTGGCTACAATTCCTGCACCCGGTTGACGATCGCTGCGGCGTCGATTCCCTCGTACGCCAGCAGTTCCTCCGGTTTGCCGCTCATTGGCCGTCTGGACACGGCAAGTGAGAACACCGGCGTTGCGAGGTCGGACAATGCTGCGGCCACGGCTTCGCCGAGACCGCCCTCTGCGTAGTGGTCCTCGACGGTGATGATGGCTGCGGTCTCGGCGGCTGCCGTGCGCAGTGTCGTCAGGTCGAGTGGCTTGACGCTGTAGAGGTCGATCACCCGGGCGTGGATGCCTGCGGCTGCGAGCATGTCTGCGGCTTTCAGGGCTTCGTGGAGGGTGATGCCGGCTCCCACCAGGGTCACGCGGTCGTCATCGGTATGACGGAGGGTCTTGCTCCCGCCGATGGGGAACTCTTCTCCGATCTCGTAGAGACGAGGCATCTCCTGCCGCGTCGTACGCATGTAGCAGATGCCATGATGATCGGCCATCTGTCGAACGAGTGCTGCGGTCGAGACGTCGTCAGCCGGGTACAGTACGACGCTGCCGACCAGCGTGCGGAACATGGCCATGTCTTCCAGACCCATCTGAGACGGACCGTCCGGTCCGATCGCAACGCCGACGTGTGACCCGATGAATTTGATATTGGCCCGATCCATGGCGTACTGTGCCATACGGATCTGGTCGAATGCACGGGAGAAGAAGGCTGCAAACGTCGAGACAAAGGGTATCCTGCCCCGGGTGCTGAATCCCAGCGCGGCGGAGACCATGTTCTGCTCGGCGATGTACATCTCGAAGAACCGCTCGGGATAAGCATTGCGGAAGGTGGCTGAAAAGGTCGAGTTGCTGACCTCGGCGTCCAGCACCACCATGCCCGGGTGCGCAGGTGCGATGTCGACGAGGGCTTGCCCATACGCCTCGCGCGGTGACAGGACCCTGGGGTTCGCCGGCTGATCGACCGGCACGGGAGCCCATACGGCTGGTGTTGCCTGGTCTGGTTTCTCGATGCCGCCGTGCAGGTTCAGGTCGACCGGTCCCAGTTCGAGGACCGCACGGTCGAATTCCTCGCGTTTCAGCGTCTTGCCGTGCCATCCGTCCTGGTTCTCGAGGAACGAGACACCCTTCCCCTTGACGGTGCGGGCGATGAGAATCGTGGGACGGCCGCAGGAGTGATCGATCTCGCCATAGGCAGCCTGGACCGCGTCGATGTCATGACCGTCCCCGAGGACGATGGTATGCCAGCCGAAGGCGGCGAAGCGAGCCTCGTACGTTTCCAGGTCCCAGCCCAGCATGGTCTCGCCGCGCTGACCCAGCCGGTTGACGTCCAGGATGCCCACCAGGTTGTCCAGCTGGTAATGCGACGCCAGCTCCGCGGCCTCCCAGACTGATCCCTCGGCGACTTCGCTGTCGCCCATCAGCACATAGGTATTGTATGGCAGCTTGTCGACGAATCGCCCGTTCATGGCGATGCCGACTCCGATCCCCAGCCCCTGGCCGAGCGAACCGGTCGCAGCTTCCGCATAGGCAAAGCGCGGCGTCGGGTGTCCTTCGAGGGGCGACCCCATCTTGCGATAGGTGAGCAGCTCCTCCTGCGACAGGATACCCGCCGCTGCATACAGCGCGTAGAACAGCGGGGAGGCGTGTCCCTTGGAAAAGATGATGCGGTCGTTGCAGGGGTTCTGGGGATGATCCAGGTCGAAGCGGAACGTGCCGCCGAAGAACAGGCCGGTCATGAGATCGGCCGCGGACAGCGAGGTCGTCGGATGGCCGGACCCGGCTTCCGTCGACATGTGCAGGATGTCGTAGCGGACTCGTGCTGCGAGCTTTGTCAGTGTCGATGTCTCCATTGTTACCTCCCGACGAGGGCCCGATGGGCAATCGTCCAACCATTATTCTGTGCAGACCGGAAAAGCATGCAACAGAGCAGGAGGCTCCTGATTGTCACTCTGACAGAATGAGGGGACGGAGAGAAATCTCCGTCCCCTTGAATGCGAGGTCTTCTTCGATCCTACGCCAGAGCTTTGGGCTTCAGTGCCTTGAAGAGCTCGAACCAGAGGATGGTGCTGGTGCCTACTGCTGCCGAGATGAGGACATCCAGTGGATGCTGCGCAGCCATCTTGAAGAGGCGCGAAGCAACGGGAACATAGAGGGTGACGGCCAGCAGGCCGAGCGCCCCGGCGATGACCCACCACACCGATCTGTTAGGCGTGTGCAGGGTGTGGATGATGCTGCGTGTCCAGGACCTGTTGGTCAGAATGAGTGCAACGTTTGCGAAGATCAGTGTCGTGAACGCAAGTCCACGCGCGTCTTCCTCGCCCAGGCCGCGCTGGTAGAAGCCCAGACCGAAGACGATCAGGACGGCGACCAGGATGCCGAAGCCCTGCAGAAGGCTTGTCAGTACCAGCTTGCGGTTGAATGTCGCCTTCGACGGGTCGCGTGGTGGCCGGTCCATGATGTCGGCTTCCTCGGGTTCTCCTTCGAACACGATGGAGCATGTCGGGTCGATGATGAGTTCCAGGAACACGATGTGCACCGGCTGAAGGATGAGAGGCCAGTGCAGCAGCACAGGGATCAGGCACAGGCCGGCGATGGGGACGTGGACAGCCAGGATGTAGCCCATGGCCTTGCGGATGTTGTCGAAGATGCGGCGGCCCATGCGTACTGCCGCGACGATGCTGTTGAAATCGTCTTTGAGCAGGACGATGGCGGCAGACTCGCGGGCGACGTCGGTTCCCCGTTCGCCCATGGCGATACCAATGTGAGCGTTTTTGAGGGCAGGGGCGTCGTTGACGCCGTCGCCGGTCATGGCGACGATCTCGCCGTTTGCCTTGAGGGCCTGGACCAGGCGGAGCTTCTGCTCGGGGACCATACGAGCAAACACGCTGACGTCGTGGATCTTCCTGCTGACCTCTTCTTCGGACATGGCTTCGAGCTCGGGCCCCGTGACGATGAGGTCTGGACTCTGCAGGCCGATCTCGCGCGCTATGGATTGTGCCGTGCCGGGGTAGTCGCCGGTGATCATGACGACGCGGACGCCTGCGCGGTTGCACTGGGCGACGGCGCCAGGTACGGTCGTGCGGATAGGGTCCGCGAGGCCTATGAGACCGATGAACGTGAAATCGAAGTCGTGCTGGTTGTCCGGCAAATTCGCACTGTCGCTCGAGGCGCGGGCGACACCGAGAACGCGCAGACCGTCGCCCGCCATGTCCAGTACCTGTTTCATGACCAGTTCCTGCTGTGCCTGCGGCATGTGACAGAGGTCGAGGATCGCCTCCGGTGCACCCTTGGCAGCGACACTTCCGTCGCCGGAGTGCATCTGCCACGCGTGCGACAGGGCCAGCAACTGGCGAGAGAGTGGATACTCACGCTGAAACTCCCAGTCTTCGTGCAGGTGTTCGGTTCCCTTGAGGGCGCCCTGCCCCATGTCGAGGATGGCGCGTTCCATGGGGTCGAAAGGGTCGGCCTCACAGGCAAGGACCGAGTATTCGACCAGTTCATGAAATGGTTCGGGCAGCACACCCGGAAGTCCGGTCGCAGGAATGTGGAAGTACTCGCCGCCGGCTGCCAGCTTGCGGACGGTCATCTTGTTCACCGTCAGCGTGCCGGTTTTGTCGACGCACAGGACGGTCGCCGACCCCAGTGTCTCGATAGCCGGCATGCGCCGGGTCAGGACCTGGTTCTGAGACATGCGCCAGGCACCCATGGCCATGAAAATGGTCAGGACCACAGGGAATTCCTCGGGCAGGATGCCCATGGCCATGGCAAGTCCGGACAGGAATCCGCGCTGCCATGAGAGGGCGTTATTGCCATTGCTGAGACTGAAGACGATCGTAACGATGACACACATGCCGACACCGACCAGACCCATGTCGCGGACCAGGTTTGTGATCTCCTTCTGCAGGGGTGGCTTTTCCGTGTCCAGTGTCTGGAGCGCTTTGCCGATCTTCCCGATCTCGGTCCGCAGCCCCGTTCCGCGAACTTCGGCGACGCCCTGTCCTGACACGACGAGCGTGCCCGAGTATACAAAAGGCAGGTCTTCACCGCCTGGACGATCCATCTCCTGTACCCCGTCCCATTCGGCCTTGCGAACAGGGACCGACTCACCAGTGAGCAGCGATTCGTCGGCGTGCAGGTTGGTGCAGGAAAGGAGGACGGCATCTGCAGGGACGCGGTCTCCCTCCGACAGCATCATGATATCGCCACGAGCAACGTCGCGGCCGGCGATGCGGATCCATTCACCATCACGCCTGACCAGGGCGCGCGGGCTGGACAGGTCACGCAGAGCGTCCAGTGCGTTTTCGGTCCTCTTTTCCTGATAGTAGGTGATACCGATGACGACGAAGACAAATCCCAGCAGCATCAGGGCTTCTTCGAGGTCGCCAAGCATGAGGTACAGTGTGCCGCATGCCAGCAGCAGCAGGAACATCGGTTCCTTGACGATTTCGAGCAGGATGTGGATCCATCCACGCTTGCTCGCCGCGGGCAGCTCATTGAGTCCTTCCTCGTTGAGGCGTCGTTGTGCCTCTGCGGTCGTCAGACCCTGTAGTTGTTCTGAGTTCGGTGTACTTGTCATGACAGAAACCTCCATGCAAATCGTGTGGTGGGTTCCCGACCTTGATAAGGATTGACTCTGGCAAGCCCTACGTCCAGCTGCGGCCCCGCAGTGACTGGCAGGCGACCTGTCAGGAACATCACCATGCTAAGGCCAAAACCGGCGGCGTCAAGATGATGGAGCTGCAGGGTGATGATTGGGATGGATGCCCGCTGTGTGGGCGGCGTCATCACCAATCGTGAAGAAGCCCTTCAGACAGTGATTGTTGCGGGGTGCTACCTCTGCAGGGTGGCGCGCGTATAGGCGACCCTGAAGCCGGCTCGCTCCAGGTTGCGATGAGATACGCTCCCGGACGTCGCCAGCACGGAAGCGGTCGTGCAACCGGCAGAGGCCGCCGCTTTCAGGCGCGCGACGACGAGCCCGTTTTGAATGCCCCGTCCGCGGAACGGTAGCCTCGTGCTGGAGGAGAAGAGCGATGCAAGACGGTTGTGCAGGATCATGGCGCCTCCACCGGCGGGCTGTCCCCCCACCGTAGCCAGGTAGCAGACGACACCGGAACTGTGTGAGTTCGCGATCTGACGCATGTGAGAGGTCGATGCCCGCGACCCGGACGGTACCGGTTTCTGCATGGTCGATACTACCCATGATGTTCAGCATCGTCGACTTGCCGGAGCCGGACGGGCCCAGGATAGTCACCATCTGGCCTTCCGGGATGTTCAACGTGATATTGTTCAAGGCCCGGAACTCGCCGTGCCCCATCTGGTACTTGCGTCCTGCACCGTTCAGTTCGATCACCATGCGGCATTTCCTCCCATCCTGACGGTTGTGATGTTTCTTGCCTGTGCGTCCGTTGACGGGCAGGCACGTATTGTCATCAGTCACATAGTGTTGTCAAGTTCTTTTTGGTATGGCGCTCCAGGTGGTTGCTGCTACAATGGACATGTGCCGCCCGAGAGAACGCCACCGCCGGGTCGACGGCTGGATACCGGCCGTGGTTGCGGTATGGTTACCTTGTCGCTTGCCGTGCACTGAGCAGGCACAGAGGGGGTTACCATGGCGAAAGTACTTGTGAGTATGAACGCGTTCAAGGGGATCATCTCGACGAAGGCTGCCACAGATGCCGTGGCGTCAGCCTTCGAGGGAGCCGGATTTCAGGTCGAGAAGGTCTACCTTGCCGATGGCGGAGACGGGACCATCGACGTTGCGGCGGCACTGGGCGCACGCGTCGAATTCGTAAGCACGTTCGATCCCCTGATGCGCCCTGTCGAGGCCCCCGTGGCGTGGCTCGGCACGACGGCTGTCATCGAGATGGCTAAGGCGTCCGGCTGGGCGTTGATCGCTGCTGCGGAGCGGAACCCGATGCAGACGACCACCTGGGGGACGGGTCTGCTGATCAAACACGCACTGGAACACGGTGCGGACCGCATCATCCTTGGCGCAGGCGGTTCTGCGACGTTGGATGGCGGGCTGGGCATGCTGGCTGCGCTGGGCTTCAGCATCACCGACGAGGCCGCTAATGCCTCATGGCGGGGCGGTGAAGGGCTTTCCCGACTGGCCCGTGTCGTGGCAAGCTCGCCTATGAAGCAGACCAGGCTGATCGTTGCCAGCGATGTGACCAATCCTCTTGTTGGCCCAACAGGAGCTGCTGCGGTATTCGGTCCACAGAAGGGGGCTACACCCGACATGGTGACGCTGCTGGAGAAGGGACTGGAACGGCTGGCAGACACTACGTTCCAGGCAACGGGTGTGCGTCTGCACGACATGCCGGGCGCAGGCGCCGCCGGTGGTGTCGGAGGCGCGGCCGTTGCGTGGCTGGGGGGACGCCTGGAACCGGGTGCTGAACTCTTCATGGACCTGGAGAACTTCGATGTCCGTGCTGTGGGATGTGACGTGCTCGTGACCGGAGAGGGGAGCATCGATGCTCAGACGGTGTATGGCAAGGCCCCGATCCGTGTAGCACAGCGTTTCCGCAAATCTTCGCCGCAAGGGCTCATCGTTGCTATTGCCGGGGCTGTGCGCGATCGGACGAAGGTTCGTGAGGCCGGTATCGATGTTTTCATCACGACGCTCGATCGGCCCATGAGCGAGCATGAGGCCATGGAAAACGGTCAGGCTCTGCTGACGCAGGCCGCCGCCGAATTGGCGTATCTCCTCTCACGGAAAGCATGATACAGAACTGTTGTGCGGTATACTGAGAACACTCTCGATCAGGAGATAGACATGACGACAGTCGGCGATATGCTTCCAGCTTTCGAACTGCAGGACCAGCATGGCGGGACCGTACGGGACACCAACCTGCGAGGCCATTGGATCGTCCTCTACTGCTATCCAAAAGATATGACGCCGGGATGCTCGCAGGAGGCAATGGGCTTTCAGGACCAGCAGGACGAGTTTCTCCGGCTTGGCTTCCGCATCTTCGGGATCAGCGCGGATTCCGTCGTGTCACATGCGCGGTTTGCCACCAGGGACAGTCTCGCCTTCACCCTGCTGTCGGATCCCCAGCATTCGCTGCTCGAAGCGCTTGGTGTCTGGAAGGGGAAGAGACTTGCCGGCCACGACTTCATGGGGACAGAGCGGACCACGTTCATGATCGACCCCGAGGGGAAAATCGTGCGCGAATGGCGCAAGGTGAAGATCAAAGGACACATTGCCGCTGTCCTTGATGCAGCGCGCGAGGTGCGAGCGTGACAGAGCTCGAGGAATACCAGAAGGCGAGGGACCGGGTCCAGGAGATCAAGGGGTTTTACGCCCACGCGGTCATGTATCTTCTGGCCAACGCCGGCCTGGCCGTCCTTAACCTTGCAACGCTCAAGAAGAACGACGGCGTCATCTGGTTCATCTGGCCTCTCATCGGATGGGGCATCGCTCTCGCGGTACACGCCATTTCCGTGTTTGGCATCGGGCGGTTCCTGGGCAAGGATTGGGAACAGCGCCATATCCAGCAGGAGCTCGATCGGCGGCAGAAAAATCTACCGGCCTGACCGGAGACGCCGCCGGCACCCCGTTCAGTCCTTTCCACGCCGGGCGCCAACCCTGCGCTCGGACTACGGATTCTTGCGAAAGCGCTCCGGGACCGTGATGGCGAAGCGACAGCGGTTACTCCCGCCGAGGGCGCTCTTCAGGACTTCGACCTTGACCGGTTCGCCGAAGATGACATCGAAGGGGAGCTTTTCGAAGCCGGCACTGCAATAGCAGAACAAGGACAAAACCCCCGGCTTTCCCGATATGATGGACGTGCGCGCCAGAGGGCAGTGACATGCATAGTACCGCTTTCTCGTCGGGTCCTTTTCGTCGAGCCAGGCCTGGGGGCATCTGCAGCAGTGGCATCTATACGTCGCAGGTGGTCTCACGGCCGTGTTCCGGAGTGGCCAGTGGCCCGCGTACAGTTCCGCGATCAGCATGATGGAGCCAAAGACGCAATATCAGCGTGCCAGTGGCATAATCTCCATGGCCGAAAGCGGCTCCGGCATCGCGGCACCCATCCTTGCGGGTGCCCTGATCGGCATGGTGGGCTTCGAGCGCCTGTGAGTCGTCTTCGCTATCGATCTCGTGACCTTCGTGATAGCGATGAGTACGCTAGCGGCGGTCACCATTTCGAATCCGCCGAGGGCTGTGCCGAAAAAGGAAGAGAGCGTTTTCCGGCAGTCGACGTTTGGTTTCCGGTACATCTGGAACCATCAGCCGTTGTTCAACCTCCAGATGATGTTCTTCTCGTCGAATCTGCTGGCGAGCCTCTGCATCACGATCCTGCCGGCGATGATCCTCGCCCGGACCGGCAACAACTCGACAGTGTTCGCGACGGTACAGTCTGCCTCCGCTGTCGGCGGGGTGATCGGGGGCGCAGCGCTGACGGCCTGGGGAGGACCCAAACGCAAGGTCGACGGCGTTCTCCCCGGTATGGTCTTTGCGTCCCTGTTCGGAACGGTAGTACTGGGACTGGGCCGGTCGCTTCCTGTCTGGGCGGTCGGTGGATTTCT